>CAOJXI010000156.1 GCA_948465665.1 uncultured Clostridia bacterium
AAAGCCCCCTGGACCCGAAACCTTTTTAATCCGCCCCAGCTTGTACTCATCTGAGCTTATCCCCGCAAATGAGCTTTATCGAACTTATGTTATTATATGTACCTGTAAGTTTACCATTTCCTTATTTTTCAGCAATTCTCTTATTGACAAATGGGCATATGCACGTTATACTGAAATAGCCAATCAAAATCCAATGCAAAGGGGAGGGTACAATGCCGCGCGGATCAAAATGCCGGCGGGTTTGCTCAGAGCCGTCCCACAGGAAATTTTCCGGTTCGCCTCATACTGGGATACCAGTAACCCTTTCGGTTGAAGAACTGGAATCCCTGCGTTTAGCAGACTTAGAGGAAATGGAACAGGATATGGCTGCGGAACGTATGGGGATATCCCGCGGGACATTTCAAAGGATATTGTATTCAGCCCGGCAGAAAACAGCCCTGGCACTAACAATGGGCAAAACGATTTTAATAGACGGGGGTAATTATGTAGTAAGTGACTGCTGTTGTGACAGCCAGCGGCCCTGCCGCCATTGCTGCCATGCCCAGCCCCCTGCAAATGAAGGAGAGAATAAAAATGAGTGAACCCCAGTGTTCCCATAACTGTGAAAGCTGTTCCGCCAACTGTTCCTCGCGGGAAGGCGGCGCGCCTCAAAACTTTTTGGAAAAACCAAATAAGCTTAGTTCCATTAAAAAGGTAATAGGAGTTGTCAGCGGCAAGGGCGGCGTAGGGAAATCCCTTGTCACCTCCCTTATGGCTGTAACAATGACCCGTAAAGGCTATGCTTCGGCAATCCTTGACGCGGATATTACCGGCCCTTCTATTCCTAAAATTTTCGGCGTTTCCGGCCCTGCTGCCGGCAATGAAATGGGAATCCTTCCTGTTTCCTCCAAAGGCGGCGTTGACATTATGTCAGTCAACCTGCTTCTGGAAAATGATGCGGACCCTGTTGTTGTCCGCGGGCCTATTATTGCTGGCACTGTTAAACAGTTCTGGACTGACGTTATTTGGACTGACGTTGATTTTATGTTTGTCGATATGCCTCCCGGAACCGGCGACGTTCCTTTGACGGTATTCCAATCCATTCCGGTAGATGGGATTATTGTTGTGACTTCTCCCCAGGATTTGGTATCTATGATTGTTGCCAAAGCGGTAAAAATGGCTGAAATGATGAATGTTCCCATTATTGGGCTTATAGAGAATTACAGCTATTTTAAATGTCCTGACTGCGGGAAGGAATACCATATTTTTGGTGAAAGCCATATTGACGAGATTGCATCTGAACACAACCTGCCTGTTTTGGCTAAACTCCCTATTGAACCGAAGGCTGCCCGCGCCTGCGATGAAGGGCGGATTGAAGAATACCAGACAGATGTAATGGACAATGTATGTGACAGGGTAGTCTCATTCTGTTCAAAATAAATTAGGGATAAGGATTTCATTTTGTAAAAATCAGAAAAGAGGAAATTTCTATGATAATAGCAGTTCCAAGTTTGGATGGAAACGTTTTTCAGCATTTCGGCAAAACGCCAGAGTTTACATTGTTTACAGTTGAAGGCGGGAAAATAGCAGGCAAAAAAGTCCAGCCAACAATGGGAAACGGACATGGAGCATTGGCTGGATTTTTAAAGGAATTCCATGTGGATGCGGCTGTCTGCGGTGGAATTGGCCCTGGGGCAGTAAATGCTTTAGGGGAAATGGGGATTAAAGTTGTTTCTGGTGCAGAAGGTTCAACAGAAGAAGCTGTAAATGCGTATTTGCAGGGAAAGCTGGATCAAGGCTCCCCAGTTTCCTGCCATCATCATGATGGGGAAGAAGGGCATGATTGCAGCCACCATAACGGGGGCTGTGGCGAACATAGCTGCCACCATTGACAGAAAAAGCTGACACGTATCCCTGGGTGCTGGTTTGGGGACGTGTAACGGATTATGCAGTTAATTTCAATGTGGAATCCCACCTATATGGAGCTAAACTTCGTATAGGTGGGATCTTTTGATAAACAATGCAATGTATGGAGCGTGTATCTAACTGTCCAATTCAACCAATACCTATCAATGCAAACCTTATTCATCTTCAACCTCAATTAACTCATGGGACTTGCCTTTGTCAGCTTCAAGGTCTGCAATTGCTTTTCGCAAATTCCTCTAACATCTATGTTTGAATTGTATTTTTTCTATAAAAACACTGATGCCATGCGGTTTTGCCGCATGGCATCTAAAGTGTTTGGATTACATGGAGCTGTTAACCAGATTCGAACTGGTGACCTCGTCCTTACCAAGGACGTGCTCTGCCTACTGAGCCATAACAGCATTTTTAAGTTGTTCTAAACCCACACCGTTCTAATCAACGAATACTATTATACTCATATGTTTCCGATTTGTCAACTGTTTTTTGAAACTTTTTCAAAAAATTTTTCTGGGGTTCATTGTAAAATGAAATAGGACAAAGAAAAGAGCATAGCGAACATGGTATAATTGAAGGTACCAGCAACAAAAAACCAGGAGGTTCACTATGCCCCAAGAAAAGTATAGCAGAAAAGGCAGGAGATTGAAACACCTGACCAAAGAAAAAAGAGTACAGGTAGCAGTTCTGTTAAAACAAAAAGTGCCGAAGGCCCAAATAACCAAAATAGCAGTAATATTGCGCTCTACCCTATATAATTCCTATTAGGAAAATTTTTCTGGTATAGAATTCAATATAATTGACAAGGGGAACTTACTGTTTTATACTGGATAAAAACCGGAAAGGGTGAGGGTTTTGAAGATACTCCCTATTGAAACTCCAAGGCTCCTGCTTCGGCCGTACTGTATAGAAGATATAATTGACTTTTTCTCCTTTTGCTGTCATCCCCAGGTAGGGCCAGCAGCAGGATGGACACCCCATAAAAATATTTCAGAGTCCAGGAAAATCTTAGATTCCTTCATTGCAGGGGATAGCGTTTGGGCGGTAGAAGAAAAAACCAGCAAACATGTTGTTGGAAGTATTGGACTGCACCACGACAAATCCAGAGCAGTTGAAACAAATATTGTCCAATCATTAGGATATGTATTTTCTCCGGCTGTTTGGGGAAAAGGATATGCTACAGAAGCAGCGCGGCGGGTGCTGCAATATGTCTTTTGCGAGATGGAATATCCGCCGGAGCTGATTTCAATTTCGCATTATGATTTTAACAACAAATCCCATCGGGTTATCCAGAAATGCGGCTTTAAATTTGAAGGCGTGATCCGAAAAGCAGCTGTTGTCCCAGACTATGGGCTGTGTGATTCCTGGAAATATTCCATGACGGAACGGGAATGGCGGCAAACAATTGTTCAACAGGATGAAAAAAGAATGGATTGTTGACAAAGGGGTCAGTTTCTGCTATTTCAAAACAAGTCCTGCCATACGGGCAGGACTTGTTTTGAAATTATTATTTTGCTTTTCCATCTAATGTTTAGGCTCTTAACCTTGAAATTGCCTTAAAATCTGGTTTATCTGCCCAGCATCTAAAATCCCGTTGTATTCACGTCTCCAGTTGTCGATATCCCCGCTGGAAACAAGGGATTCAAAGGCTTCCGACATAATTAATTCTGCTTCAACCTCATCTTCCAAAGATAAAGAACGCTGAAGGTTATTTTTAGTGGAAAGCTTCTGCATTTCCTGTAAATGCTGCTGTCTGGAAAGCGCTTGCTGCTGTTCAGCTTTCAGCCGGAGAAGTTCTTTCTGATATTCCTGTTCTGCCTGCTGCTTTTGATAATCAAGCGCTGCCTGGGCTTTTTGTATATTCCCATCGGCACGCGCTTGGGACATGGTATTTTCAATTTCTGCTAATTGATTCATGCGATCCCTCTGGATATCATTCCGGCTTCGTTCGTAATTGGTATAAAGGTCAAGCAAAGCCGATTGAGCCAAACCGCCGCTTTGCCCGGCAGCAGAAAGGCTTTGCGGGAGGGTATTTTCAGAAGATTTCAGGTTAATATAAGCCTGGCGCGCTGCATCATCAGCCTGCTGGGAAACAGCGGTTTTAGCCGAATTAATTTGGCTCAGGAGTGCTTCCAGTTGGGCCTCAATCAATGCGTTCTGCGAGTTCAGGTAGCTATCCTGGCGGCTCCCGCCGGAATAAACAGGTTCCCTTGAAGAACTGTATGACTCGCCCCGCCTGTCAGCCATCATTGCAGCTACGCCGCCTCTATAGTAGGAACTTCCATAGTAATCAGAATCGTCGGATTGTCCTGAACGGCTGCCGGAATAATCATTAGAAGAACTTCCGTTTTTACGGATTGTAATAGTGGGAACCATGGAAGCAGGGCGGTAATAGACATGATCGTCCTCATATTCCTGATTATATCCAAAGTTGAGATCGCCGAAATAATCCGCGTAAGATTGGTTGGGAGCTTTTTTGCTGTAATCTGGGACAACAAGGTTTGAGTGCCATCCTCCAGTACTGTTGCCGTACTTATCGGCGGGATAATATTTGATGTTTCCATAAGCGTCTTCATAAGGTTCATCATGGTCATAGTTTGGGGAATCATACCCAGTCCTAGTAGGGGAAGCGGTAATAGTATAACCGTTCCTTTGAGTAGTACGGATACCACTGGATGAACCAGATGAACTTGAAGAACCAGAGCTTTGAACAGTGGATTTCCTTGCAGAGCCTGAACTGGAACTGTTCGCATAGGAAGCAGTAACAGAACCATCCTCATTTCGTGTTAATCTGATAGCTTTAGCAGCCATAAAACGACCTCCATTTTCAACATTAGTAAAGAATTATTAAGGGTTTTGAAGCAGGGCGCGAAGCCCGGCTTCCAATTTTTCATACTGTTTTTTCCATTGGGAAACTTCCTGGCGGAGCTGGTCCACCTGCTCCCTCCAAGGGAGTGGCGGAGAAGGGGGATCAAGGTCATCAGGGGTATTTGAAAAACCATTTAGTCCATATTGAGCGAAAATAGATGGGTAATCCTTATAGGAACGATCCAGATCGCAAGACCCCTGAACACCGTCTACACTTCCTTGATCCCCCAAATACTGCCACATTCCCCATTGGGGTTGGCGCTGCACGCCCTGCCGCCAATCGGCAATCCACCAGTCATACCGGGCAAGCCTATCCGAGAATAAAAATTCCTGCATCCAAGAGGACATGGTATAAAGAGCTGCATAATAACGGGCAGATTCAATTTGATTTAAAAACCCCTGGGCGATATTAGTAAGAAGCTCTTTGCCCAAGGGCTGTAAGGAGGAATCCTCCATATCGAACACGACCGGGTAGCTGACGCGGTAAGGTTCAATCATTTTCAGAAGATTACCAGCGGCAATCCGGGCAGCGTCAACTGTTTTGGAATAATTATAGAGATAAACCCCGACATTAAGCCCGGCAGCCTGAGCACCCCTTATATTTGTGTCAAAGCGGGAATCTGCCTGGATACTTCCGTCATACCCGCACCAGCCGGCGCGGACCATCACAAAAGATTTTCCGGCATTTTTCACTTTGGAAAAATCAACGATACCATTAAATTGGGAAATATCAATCCCTTCCCATATCTCCAAACAAAAACCACCTTTCTGAAAAATATTTCAATCTATTTTATGCAGGGCGGTCTGTCATACGTTAATGAAAGCGGGTACATCTCACCGACCACTTGCCATTAGAACTTTCCGGGAGTTTTGGATGATAGAAATATTCTAACAGATAACTATTTCCAGGCTCCAGGATAGGTTTCACCCCATCTGGAAACATTACCCCATTTCCCCATTCAGCAGACCCTTCCGAACTGATGGCTATAAACCCCCTCATTGTAAGGAATTGGTTTCCGGCAGCAGAAGGGGCTTTCAGGGTGACAGGCACATCTGCGTCGGCAGTTAAAGCGAAATCAACTCCCGGCGAAGGGGTAAAGGAACCAGCCGGAGCCGAAAAGGTAATTTTTTCAGCAAGCTTTCCCAGCCTGCGTTCTTCTTCCGAAATATGTAACTGGTCGCTTGCGGCGTGAGACTCTACCTGCTGGCGGACAAACAATGCGGTTGCCGGATGATAATCCTTTGTCGGAGTATAGGCTTCCAGGTTATCCAGTTCCAGAGTATTTCCCTTATCCATTTTTTTCTCTAATTCTGAAGTGATTTCATCTAATTTTGCGGCAAACACAGAATTATTTTCATTCTGGGATTCTGCTATCAAAGTAACTGCTGGAGCCAAGACTTCCCGTGGAAGCTCGTCCAGGATACGCTGCATTTCTTCCGCTGAAACGCCGGGGGGATTGCTCCTTCCAACGTTTCCCTTTCCGCTCATATCCTGTTCGGATACGCCGGACAGCTTTTTTATATTCATTAGAAATTCCTCCTTTTTGATGAATCCGCTTTTCCGTTTAACTTTATGGTTTGCTGGTCTAGGTACGCCATCATCCGCAAACCGTTGGTTTGCTGGATGGCTGCAAGATAGAACTTGGAGGTTTTGTCCAACTCTGGCGGGCTGAGTTCAGCAGAGCTGAACTTGG
>CAOJXI010000157.1 GCA_948465665.1 uncultured Clostridia bacterium
AGGTACGCCATCATGGCAAACCGTTGGTTTGCTGGATGGCTGCAAGAGGGAACTTGGAGGTTTTGTCCAACGTTGCGACGTTGGACGAAGCGGAAGAAAGCCCGCTTAATGGGGCTGCCCCAACGAAGCTGGTACCAATCTTATACCACCCTCTGAGCAATTCCAGCGGGCTTTATTTAAATACTGACGAAGCGGTTAGCTATCGTCTCTTAGGCGGGGTTTCTGTTATCTTTCAGCCTGCTGGGGTATTTCGCGCCTGCGGGCGCGACCAGGGGGCTTTTGAGGAACAGCCCCCTGGACCCGAAACCTTTTTAATCCGCCCTAGCTTGTACTCAACTTAGGTTTATCCCCGCAAATATGCTTTTTCCATTCTCATCCGAAAGGCTTGTGATACCATGAAAATTCTTTTTGCCTGTGGCGGAACCGGGGGGCATATCAATCCCGCTCTTGCCGTAGCCAATTACATTCATATTCAACATCCCGAAACCGAAATCTGTTTTGCCGGCAATCCCAACGGCATGGAATCCCGTCTTATCCCCCAAGCCGGTTACAAAATGTACCCAATCCATGTTCTGGGTTTCCAGCGCCGGCCCAGCCTGCATAATCTCAAAAACAACTGTATGGCGGTCTGTTACCTCCTAACCTCCACCCATCGTTCCAAAGAAATCCTAAAGGAGTTCCAGCCGGATGTAGTAGTAGGCACAGGCGGCTATGTCAGCGGGCCTGTCCTGCGAACGGCAGCAAAGCAAAAAATCCCCACAGTCACCCATGAATCCAACGCATATCCAGGTGTAACAACGCGGCTGTTATGCCGCTATGCAGACAAAGTGCTTCTTGCAGTAGAGGATGCTAAAAAGTATTTGGAACCCAATAGGGAGTATATTATCACAGGCAATCCGGTACGGGAAGAAATCCTGTTTGCGAGCCGGAAGGAGGCCCGTCAAAAGCTGGGAATCCCAGAAAAGAAGTTTTGTTTGCTGTCATTTGGGGGAAGCCTTGGAGCGCAGCGGATTAATGAAGCAGTAGCAGATTTAATTGTATGGCATACAAAGGAGCATCCAGGCCAAATCCATCATATCCATGCAACGGGTTCCTATGGGGTTGAACTTCTTCCAAGGCTGTTAAAGGAACGGGATGTGGACTATAAGAATATTCCAACGTTGGATATTCGGGAGTACATAAATAATATGGCGGATTGTATGGCAGCAGCAGACCTAGTAATCAGCCGGGCGGGCTCTTTGACGCTCAGCGAATTGGAAACCGCCGGGCGGGCTTCGATTTTGATACCATCCCCTAATGTAGCTGCAAACCATCAATATTATAATGCCATGGCGCTGGCAAACCGTCAGGCGGCAGTGGTAATAGAGGAAAAAGATTTAACAGGGGAATGGCTCCGCAGGCAGACGGAGGAATTTTTTACAAAGCCGGACAAGCTTGAAGTGTATTCTAAAAACGCCCTGGGAATGGCGATAGCGGACGCTACCAGAAAAATCTCGGAGGTTGTATGGAAAATGGGGGAAGGAAAGGGGACATTATAGCAATTTGGAATGGGCAGGCTGAAAGTATTTTGCGGATATGGATTTTTCAGACCGTATTTTGGTGTTTGCTATATAACAGCAGGTCGAACTTTCGCACCTTTCCCCCTTTTTGTGCATATAATGCAGCAGAAGGAACAAAAAACTGCAAAAAACTAATCGTACCGAAGGGATGGGATAGCGGATGAATGTCATGGCGATTGAGGGAGGACTGCCGCTGTATGGCGAGGCGGAAGTCCATGGGGCGAAAAATGCGGTGCTGCCCGTTTTGTCCGCGGCCCTGCTTTGTCCCAAGGCAACAATCCGCAGTTGTCCTCTATTGTCAGATGTATGGGCGGCCCGCCGGATTTTAGAACATTTGGGATGCAGGGTCTCAACGGCAGATTCAGAGAGAACCCTTCAAATTAATGCCTCCAGCGCAAACGGGTATGGCGTGCCTGAATCTTTGGCTGGAGAAATGCGCAGTTCTATTATTTTTTTAGGTGCGCTTCTTGCCCGGTGGGGAAAAGCCCATATTGCTTTGCCGGGCGGGTGCCGTCTGGGGCCAAGACCTATTGATCTACATATCAGCGGCTTACGCCAGATGGGAGTTCGGATTATAGAACAGGAAGACGGCCTGCTTTGTTCCGTGGATGGAACATTAAAAGGCGCTGATATTTGTCTGAAATATCCAAGCGTGGGTGCTACCGAAAACCTTTTGATTGCTGCTTCCCTTGCAAAAGGTATTACCACGCTTCGCGGGATGGCTATGGAACCGGAAATTGACGGGCTGATTGATTTCCTGAACCGGGCAGGGGCTAGGATTTACCACAAAGGGGACTGCCTTTGCATAGAAGGTGTTGAGCTTCTTCATGATGTGGACTATACGATTATCCCTGACCGCATTGAAGCGGCTACCTATCTTTCTGCCGCCGCCGCGACAGGCGGGGAGATTACTTTAAAAAAAATCTGCCTTCCGCATTTGGCCTCCGTCCTGCCCGTTTTTGAGGAAATGGGTTGTATGCTGAAAACAAAACAAGATGAAATTTCTTTGTCTGCACCTAAACGGCTTTCCCATGTACGCTCTCTTTCTACTGCTCCTTATCCGGGGTTCCCAACAGATGCGCTTGCGCCTGTTATGGCGGCTTCCCTTTTGGCTGACGGCGCCAGCCGCTTTGAAGAATTGGTCTTTCAAAGCCGGTACCTTCATGTAAACCAATTTGAAAAAATGGGTGCAAACGTCCATATGGAAGGGAGAACGGCCTTTGTGGACGGCGTTCCTTTTTTGAGATCCGCCCGATTACATTGTACCGATTTACGCGGAGGGGCTGCTTTGGTAATTGCTGCGTTGGCTGCAAAGGGCGTAAGTTTTATTGACGAGCTGCAACATATTTATCGCGGGTATGACGATATGCCTGCTGTTATCCGACAGCTTGGAGGCAAAGTGTGGATGATTTCTTCAGGGAGTATCAGGATCGGGAAAAGAGAGACAAACCGGAAGAAAGAGGAGTTTTCCAATTTAGGATATACAGCAGGAATCCCTTTGACACAAACACAGGGCGTTTTGTAAAAAAGATAACCTGCACTTCTGGAAAGCCCTCTGATATCGTTCAGAATCACCTCATGATATACTTTATGTCATGAGGTGATTTTAAAACATACTACAAAAAACGCATAATAGGTAATTTTTTCCAAAATTTGAATTTTATAGTGTCCTTTTGCAAAAAATATGTTATAATAGTTATCATAGAAGTTGGAAGGGGTCTAAAGCCTGTCCAAACTAGAAAAAATCCATAAGGTAAAAAGGAGGTGGTGAACTGCCATGGCTTCAACAAAATCAAAACCAAAGGGAAAAGCGCATACAGGAAATGGAAATTCCGAAAAGTTTCGTAATACTGTTAAAGCCCGTCCTCCTTCGGAAACAGAAGGAAGTTCTCCGCCCCAAACGTCCAAAGCTACGTCTCCGACCGCTGGAAAACCCTCCCAGCCTAAAAAAAAGGCCGCAGCAAAAAAATCTGTTGTTGGGAAGGGACAGCCTGAAAAGGGTAAAAAATCCACCATAAAGGGCAAACAAGCATCAGCCGGGCAGAGGAAAAAGGACACGGAAAAGCCAAAGCAGGTTCCTTCCAAAAAAGAAGCCAAAAAACGCCGCAAAGAAGAAAGCGCCCGCCGCGCCGCCAGCCGCCTGGAGTTGGAGAAGCAATTGGCCGCGGAAGATTCACAGGCTTATGAAAACCTGCTCCGCAGGCGGAATGCCTGGAAGAAAAAAAGGCGAAGGCGCGCATACATATTACTATTGACAATATTGTCCGCGGCGGGCATTTACCTGTGCTGCCGGATGTTCCTCACCATTTCCATCATTGAAGTTTCCGGGCAAAGCCGTTATACAGATGAGGAATTAATCTTTTCTTCCGGCCTGAAAATAGGGGACAACCTCTTTGATTTTGACACGGAAGAGGTTGAGAAAACAATTTTGGACGGGCATGTTTATCTGGAATCGGTGACTGTGCGGCGTTCCCTCCCTACAACAGTGGAGATTTATGTTACGCCGGTTTTGGAAACGGGGGTAGTAAAAGGCGAAATGGGATTTTCCATTATCAGCACTGGAGGAAAGGTGCTGGAAACAGGAATCCTTTATCCGCCGTCAGAACTTCCCATTATCAGCGGTCTGCAACTAAACGTGTCCCGCGCCGATAATGAAGCCCTTGCAAATGTGATGGATAAACGTTTGGAAACGCTCTCTGAAATTAACCAGGCGCTGACTGAAAATAAAATTACCGGCATCACGATGATTGATTTAAGCGACCCTATGAACCTGACGATTACCTATCAAGGCAGGGTGAAAATTAATCTGGGGAACAAAGAAAAAATAAACGATAAGATACGGCTGTCTGTCAATATTTTGGAACAAGTTGATCCTTCTCAGGAAGGCAATTTAAACCTTTCCATTGATAAGAAGGGATTTTTCCGGGCAGAAGATATCTATAGCACTTTTGTCCCAGATCCAACTGCCAGTTCAGCTTCATCGGTTTCAGAAGAACCAGAAGATCCTTCTGAAACCTCGAACAGCAGTTCTACTGGTTCTTCTTCAGACGGAAGTTGAATCGTTTTATAACCATTCTTTCCTTTTTTCAGAAAAAAACATAAACTATTCTTTAAAATAAGTTGAAAAATAAATTAAAATCTGGTATCTTTAAATGTAAATAATAAAGTTTTTATAGAACCTACATATTGTGCCAGAACACTAATAACTTCCAATGTAAAATAAATAAAATTGTGTTTATCAATTTATGTTTTGCTGTTTCTATTGAGCAGTTTTAGCAGGGATTTATAGATTGCAAAAAGTCTTAACAGGGACAGCGGGCAGAGCGAAAGCGGATGAGGCAGCCATATGAAACGTCTCGCTCCTAACTGCCGCAAGTGGATTGAAACAAATTTTAAGCGTTCAGGCGGTTTTTGCGTGCCGGGGAGGAGGTGAAACCTCCTTGAAAAAACAGGGCCGTTGTAATGTTTTAGTAGGAGGACAAAAAGAAGATGATGAATTTTGACATGGATTCGGAGCTGGATTTGTGCGTAGCCATTAAAGTTGCAGGCGTTGGGGGCGGCGGCGGAAATGCAGTCAATCGCATGATGGAAGCAGGGGTGCAATCGGTAGAGTTTATATCGCTGAATACAGATAAACAGGCATTGGACCGTTCCCGCGCAACGCACAAGATTCAGCTGGGCGACCGTACTTCAAAGGGGCGCGGCGCAGGCGGAAACCCCGAAAAAGGCCAGAGAGCTGCAGAAGAATCCAGGGATGCTATCGAAGCTGCCTTGAAAGGAACACAAATGGTTTTTGTCACCGCAGGAATGGGTGGTGGAACAGGTACAGGAGCAGCCCCCATTGTAGCAGAGGTTGCCAAAAATATGGGGATTTTGACAGTAGGCGTTGTTACAAAGCCCTTTGAGTTTGAAGGACGTGTTCGGATGCGCAATGCTGAGAGGGGAATTGCCAATCTTCGGGAACATGTAGATGCTTTGCTGGTCATTCCGAACGAACGGCTGAGAGTCCCACAGCAGAAAATCCGCCTTACAGAAGCTTTCCGCATGGCTGACGAAGTATTGCGGCAGGGTGTACAGAGTATTTCTGACTTGATTAATGTTCCAGGTTTGATTAACCTTGACTTTGAAGATATTTGTACTGTAATGCGTGACGCAGGTTATGCTCACATGGGTGTAGGCCACGGAAACGGCAAGGATATGGCTAAAATGGCTGCTTCTGCCGCCATTGCCAGCCCGCTGCTGGAAACATCTATTACCGGCGCAAAAGGTGTTATTGTCAATATTACTGCTCCCCAAGATGTTATTCTTGACGATGTGTATGAAGCTTCCCAGATGATTCAGGAACAGGTAGACCCAGATGCAAACCTTATTTGGGGTGCGAGTTTGTCTGATGAGTTAGAGGATGAAATGGTTGTTACTGTCATTGCTACCGGATTTGATTTTGACCCTTCTAAAGTGGAAAATGTTGTATCTATTCATCCCACAGTGCGTGAGCCGCAGGAGGTTCCTCAGACGGAACCATCCCAACCTGTTTCCCAGCCGGAACAAGTTCAAGCTCCCGTACCAGCTCCAGTAGAAAAGAAATCGGAACCGGAAGACGATGGGTTTTTAGACATTATGAAATTTTTCCAGAATAAATAAGTAAAGGCAGCGTCTGGCAATAGACGCTGCCTTTACTTTAATGTGAGTTTATAAAGCAAATTTGCGGGAGAAAGCTAAGACGAGTACAAGCTAAAGCGGATTAAAAAGGTTTCGGGTCCAGGGGGCTTTCCTCAAAAGCCCCTTGGTCGCGCCCGCAGGCGCGAAATACCCCAGCAGGCTGAAAGTAAGCGTAAACCTTGCCTAAGAGACTGATAACTAACCGTTTCGTCAGTATTCAAAATAAAAAGCCCGCTG
>CAOJXI010000158.1 GCA_948465665.1 uncultured Clostridia bacterium
TACTGACGAAGCGGTTAGGTTCTGCCTCTAGGCGAAGTTTACCTTGGCTTTAAGCCTGCTGGGGTATTTCGCGCCTGCGGGCGCGACCAGGGGGCTTTTTAGGAAAGCCCCCTGGACCCGAAACCTTTTTAATCCGCCCTAGCTTGTACTCATCTTAGCTTTCCCCCGCAAATGAGCTTATAATACAACGAAAGGATGTGGATGAAATGTCCCAGGACAACAGGGAAAACTGGAGCGGTGTACTATGTATAGATAAGCCCCAGGCATTTACCTCCTTTGACATCATAGCAAAGCTTCGGGGAATCCTGCATATCCGAAGATTGGGGCACGCAGGCACCCTTGACCCCATGGCTACAGGGGTTCTGCCGGTTCTGGTTGGAAGGTCAACCCGCGCCTGCGATATTCTCCCAGACCAGGACAAGGCATATTCAGCGTCTTTCCAGCTTGGTTTAACCAGCGATACCCAAGACATCTGGGGAAATGTCAAAGGGAAACAGGGGCTTCCCCGAATTTCCCATAAACAGATAGAACAGGTTCTCCCCCGCTTCCGTGGAACAATCCAGCAGCTTCCTCCCATGTATTCCGCCGTACAGGTTGGAGGGCAGCGGCTGTATGATTTAGCCCGCCAGGGAATAGAGGTGGAACGCCAGCCGAGGAATGTCGAAGTCCGCCAGTTGGAACTGGTTTCGTTTTCAGAGGAAATCCAGTCCGGCGTTTTGGAAATCGCCTGTTCAAAGGGGACGTATATCCGTACTATCTGCCATGACATTGGAGCCGCCCTTGGGTGCGGGGCAGTTGTAACGGCACTGCGCCGAACCAAAGCGGCTGGCTTCTCGCTGAAGGACTGCCTGACTTTGGAGCAGCTTCAAAAAGCTTCATCAGAGGGAAATGTGGAATCCCTCCTATTCCCTGTTGGGAAAGCTTTTGAATCCCTTCCCGCTCTCTGGCTCGACTCATTCCGAACCCGTTTGTTCCTTAACGGCGTTCCTCTGGATTTAAAAAAACTCCGCTGCCCGAAGACAGAGGGGGATGTCCGCGTAATGGGTTCAGATAAAACCTTTCTGGGGGTTGCACGCCCGGACTGGGAACGTGGAATTTTAATCACAACAAAAATCCTGGCTGCCAGGCAGCCCGCTCCTATACTTACGAAAGGATAAGGTTCTATATGGATGTTTACCGCAGCTTATCCCAGATTCAGTCCCAAATCCCCGGCCCCTCCGCTGTTGCGCTGGGGTATTTTGACGGCGTTCACATGGGCCATCAAAAGGTATTGTGCTCTACCGCTGCTTTCGCCTCTATTATGACGCCCTGCGTCTTTACCTTCAGCCATCTGGCTAAAAAAGGGGCTACTATTTTAAGCCCGGAAGCCAAATTCAACGCTTTCCGCGAAATCGGGTTCCAGGCAGTGGTTTCCCTTGACTTTTCAGAAGTCCGGGGGCTTTCCCCGGAACGTTTTATCCATGAAGTCCTCATTGGCAAAATGGGGGCAAGGGTTGTTTGCTGCGGCAACAATTTCCATTTTGGGAAAGACGCTGTTGGAAATGTGGACTTTTTAATCCATGAATGTGACAAGGTGGGGGTTTCCGTTCTTTCTGCCGGACAAGTAACATACTCTGATAAAAGAATCAGTTCTACAGCTATCCGGGGCGCCATTGCCCAGGGTAAAATGGAGGCTGTCCGAAAAATGATGGGTCGGCCCTACTCCATTGATTTTGAAGTGGGCCATGGGAACCAGTTGGGCAGGAAATTGGATTTCCCCACAATTAACCAGGCGTTTCCATCTGGCTACTGTGTCCCAGCTTTTGGCGTGTATGCCTCTGTTGCGAAGGTTGATGGGAAATATCTCCCTGCGGTTTCCAATGTTGGTGTAAAGCCTACGGTTGGAAGCGATTATATTTCAGCGGAAACCCATATTTTAAACTGCCAAAAGGAATTGTATGGGGAACGAATCCAGGTGTTCTTTTTGGAACATTTGCGGGATGAGGTAAAATTCCCTTCCATTGAGGAATTAAAAGCGCAGATTGCAAAGGACAAGGAAAAGGCTGTGGAGATCAGCCGGAACGCTGTCGCCCAGGGGGATTGGTATTTTAATATCTTTCATGGGGACAGCGGGGAGGGCCTGCGGGCGTAAAGCAAAGGCTGTTCCCTGCCCATCGTCCAGCCTTCCCCCCAAGCTTCCTTGTCAAAAATAGACACAACATACAAAAGGATAACGCAGAACACCCCAAAATTTTCATATCGTTTGATTGTTTTCGCGTCGGATTTTGTGATATGATTGATAATAGAGAAGCCCTTAGAGCCTGTTTAGTATCTCAACGTGTGCGGATTAGTGAGCGGATTTTTTGCCCAGCAAGGCAAAAAGCCGCAGCAATCCTGACGGATTGCAAGGGTTTTTAACGCAGTCTGGGTGAAAAATCCGCCGCTAAGACGTGCGCGGGGAGATGCTAAACAGGCTCTCAATCTGAAATCAACAATACAGGAGTGTGGAAAGATGGCAGTTAAGCGCATTTACGTAGAAAAAAAGCCGGATTTTGCAGTAGAAGCCCAGGGAATCCTAGCCGATATACAAACAGCCCTCATGATAAAGGGGGTAAACCAGGTTCGCCTGCTCAACCGTTACGATGCCCAGGGATTAACGGATGAAGATTTCAGCCAGGTACGGGATTCCGTATTTTCAGAACCCCAGGTTGACGAAACATACAGCGAGCTTCCAGATTCCCAGGGGGCGCGGGTGTTTGCCAGTGAATATCTTCCAGGACAGTTTGACCAGAGGGCAGATTCCTGCGCCCAGTGTATCCAGATTTCTACTTTAAAAGAAAAACCAATTATCCGAACAGCCCGGATTTACTATATATACGGGGAAATCAGCGACGCAGAATTTACATCAATCAAACATTACCTGATTAACCCGGTTGAAAGCCGCGAAGCGTCTTTGGACAAGCCAGAGACCTTGGAAACCGTTTATGCTGTTCCCACGGAGGTTAAAACCTTAAACGGGTTTATTCAATATGGAAAAGCTGAATTAAAAGAATTTATCAGCGCTTACGGCCTTGCAATGGACGAGGACGACATAGCGTTCTGTCAAAGTTATTTCCGTGACGAGGAACACCGCGACCCAACCATTACGGAAATTAAAATGATAGATACTTATTGGTCAGACCATTGCCGCCATACCACCTTTGGAACCATTATAGACCATGTAGAAATCGAGCCCCCTTATATCCGGGACAGTTATCAAAAATATCTGGCAATCCGTGCCAAACTGGGGCGGGAAAGCAAGCCGGTCTGTCTAATGGACTTGGCGACCATTGGCGCAAAGGCTTTAAAGGCAGAAGGATATTTGCAGGACTTGGACGAATCAGAAGAAATCAACGCCTGTTCCGTCCGTATTACGGTAGACAATGACGGCAGGGAAAGCCAATGGCTGCTGATGTTCAAAAATGAAACCCATAACCATCCAACAGAAATCGAGCCTTTCGGCGGTGCCGCCACCTGTCTGGGGGGTGCTATCCGTGATCCCCTCTCTGGGCGCAGTTATGTATACCAGGCGATGCGCGTTACAGGTGCCGCCGATCCCCTTCTCCCGGTGGAACAGACCTTAAAAGGCAAACTCCCGCAAAGGAAGCTTGTAACGACTGCGGCAAACGGGTATAGCTCCTATGGCAATCAAATCGGCCTTGCAACCGGGCATGTGGCAGAAATATACCATCCCGGCTATGTGGCAAAAAGGCTTGAAATTGGCGCAGTAATTGCCGCTGCACCGGTTGAAAACGTAATACGCAAGCGCCCTGAACCCTCGGATGTAGTAATTCTGTTAGGGGGACGCACCGGAAGGGATGGCTGTGGCGGGGCAACCGGTTCCTCCAAGAGCCATACACTGGAATCCCTGGAAACCTGCGGCGCAGAGGTACAGAAGGGCAACGCCCCTGAAGAACGCAAACTTCAGCGCCTGTTCCGCGACGGGAACGTTACCCGCATGATTAAACGCTGCAACGATTTTGGTGCCGGAGGCGTGTCTGTAGCGATTGGGGAACTCGCCGACGGTTTGGAAATCAATTTAAATGCCGTTCCCAAAAAATACGATGGATTGGACGGTACGGAACTTGCTATTTCTGAATCCCAGGAAAGGATGGCTGTGGTTGTCGCCAAAGAGGACGCGGAAGCGTTTATAAAAGCTGCCAACCGAGAGAACTTGGAAGCCACAAAGGTGGCAGTTGTAACAGAACAGCCGCGGCTTGTCCTAAACTGGAACGGTGTTTCCATTGTAAACCTTTCCCGGAACTTCCTTAACTCCAATGGTGCGGAAAAACATACCAATGCTTCTATCCCCGCTCCGGTGCAGGATGCGCCCCAGGAGGAAAACAAACCGCAGTCATTAAAGAAAAAGCTTTTGGCGCACCTTTCGGATTTGAACCTCTGTTCACAGAAAGGGCTTGTGGAACGGTTTGATTCCACCATTGGGGCAAATACTGTTCTAATGCCTTTTGGCGGGAAACACCAGCTTACCCCCGCCCAGGCAATGGCCGCGAAAATTCCCATGCTTCAGGGAGATACTACTACCTGTTCCCTGATGGGATGGGGCTTTAATCCTTACCTGTCCCAATACAGCCCATACCATGGCGCAATGCTGGCGGTTGTGGAATCCGTCGCCAAGGTTATCGCGGCAGGCGGCAGTTATCACAAATGCTGGCTGACCTTCCAAGAATATTTTGAACGCACCAAAAACCAGCCGGAACGCTGGGGCAAGCCCCTCTCTGCGCTGCTGGGCGCATTGGAAGCCCAGTTGGAACTGAAATGCGGCGCGATTGGCGGAAAAGACTCCATGTCCGGCACCTTTGAAGAAATTGACGTTCCGCCAACTTTGGTTTCCTTTGCCGTTTCGGTTGCCAAAACCGGCAGAATCCTTTCCCCGGAATTTAAAAAGGCGGGGAATCCGGTTTACTTTATAAAACCCCATTACAATCAGGACGGGCTTCCCTGCTTTGAGAGTGTTCGGAATGTATTCGACGAAATGGAAAAGCTGATTGCTTCCGGCAAAGTCCGCTCTGTTTGGACTGTCTCCATTGGCGGGGTTATGGAAGCAGTCGCTAAAATGGGCTTTGGAAACCATATTGGGTTCCGCTTTGAGGTTCCCATTTCCGAAAATGAACTCTATCATTCAGAACAATCCTATGGCGGTTTTGTTTTTGAAACAGATGGGCAGATAGAAACTTCCGGCAGCCTGTTAGGGTATACCGTTGAGGAATATTCCATTTCCATGGGTGGCGAAACAGTCTCCATGGATGAAATTCAAAAGGTTTGGGAAGCCAAACTCCAGCCGGTTTTCCCCTATCTGCTTCCCACTCCCAGGATGGCGGTTCCTACCTTCTCCTATGAACGGAAAACCGTTTTGAAGGCAGGTTCTAAAGTTGCACAGCCGAAAGTATTGATTCCTGTATTCCCTGGCACGAACTGTGAATATGATACAGCCAGGGTCTTTGAACTGGCAGGGGCAAAGGCGGAAATCTTTGTAATACGGAATTTGACCAGCCGCGATTTGGAAGAATCTGTTTCTGCCTTTGAACAGAAGATTGGGGAAAGCCAGATAATTGCTATCCCTGGAGGTTTTTCCGGCGGTGACGAACCCGATGGTTCCGGGAAATTTATTACTGCATTTTTCCGCAACCCGCGCATTACCGACGCAGTTCACAGGCTCTTAAAACAGCGTGATGGGCTGATGTGCGGTATCTGTAACGGCTTCCAGGCTTTAATTAAGCTGGGGCTTGTTCCCTTTGGGGAAATCCGTGATATGGATGCTGGCTGTCCTACCCTGACCTTTAACCGCATCGGAAGGCATCAGTCCAATCTTGTAAGGCTGCGGGTTGCTTCCAACAAGTCTCCCTGGCTGATGTTCTCAGAAGTAGGAGATATTTATACCATTCCCATTTCCCACGGGGAAGGCCGTTTTGTGGCTGACGACACATTTATAGCACAGTTGGCTGCTAATGGGCAGATTGCAACCCAATACGTAGATTTAGAGGGGAATCCTTCATTGGATATCCGGTTTAATCCAAATGAATCTGCCGCCGCTATTGAAGGGATTACTTCGCCGGACGGCAGGGTCTTTGGGAAAATGGGACACTCGGAACGGATTGGAGACAGGGTTTATATTAATGTAGACGGAGAAAAAGATATGAAGCTGTTCCAAGGAGCAGTGGAATATTTCAGGTAAAAAACAAAGCTGCGGACATAGCTTAAAGCTGTGCCCGCAGTTTTATTTTAACGTGAGTTCGACGAAAAACCATACTACAAAAGTCCAGAATCCATTATTGAAAGCCAATTTTTCTGTTGGTACACTCCTTGCCTCCCCTGAAAGGGGAGGTGCCGCCGCAGCGGCGGAGGGGTTGCCCCACATCG
>CAOJXI010000159.1 GCA_948465665.1 uncultured Clostridia bacterium
TTTTAATCCGCCCCAGCCTGTACTCATCTTAGCTTTCTCCCGCAAATTTGCTTTACAAAAAAAGAAAGAAGGAATTGACTATGCAAAGTGAAAAAATCAATGTAACGGTTTGGAACGAATTCCACGATGACAAACGCTGGAAAATAATTACCGACCTATACCCTGGCGGTGTACACGAATACATCGGAAAAATCCTAAAGGAACAGAATCCTGATTTTGAAGTAACCGTCAGCACCCTAGACGCACCCAGCCAAGGACTTTCCGACAAACTGCTTGACAACACAGATGTATTAATATGGTACAGCCATGTACGGGATCATCTGGTAGAAGACAGCCGTATTCAAAAGATTATTGACAGAGTAGTCCATGAAGGCATGGGAATCATCTTCCTTCATTCTGGAGTTTTCTCCAAACTTGCCCGAACGCTGATTGGCCCCAGAGGAGGCGGGGCTTATCGTGAGATTGAGGAACTGGAGCGGGTTTTTGTGATTGACCGCAGCCATCCAATCGCAGACGGCCTGCCGGAGTATTTTGAATTCCCCGCTAGCGAAATGTACAGCGAGCCTAATGATATCCCAACCCCCGACGAGTTAATATTTATTAGTTGGTATGCAGGGGGGAATGTAGGCCGCAGCGGTTATACCTATAAACGGGGGGCAGGAAAAATTTTCTGTTTCACTCCTGGACATTCCTGGTATGATGTAATGCGGTATCCAGAGTTTCATCAGGTTACAGCAAACGGGGTACGTTGGGCAAAACCAGTACAAAAGCCCGCTGTACAGTCCTGCGGACGCATTGAAGCTCTAATTCCCCAGCGTACCGAACAAATGAAGATAGAAGAATAAAAGGTTCTCTGGGGGATTATTTCAGATAAAGATTTACAGGAGGATTGACTGTTATGGCTAAACGTTATATTCAGGTTGGAACCGGCGGATTTGGGTGCTATTGGTGCAGGGGCATTTATCCCAAGATTGCGGATGTGGCGGTTCCTGTAGCAGCAGTAGATATAAACCCTGACGTTCATCAGAACGCTGTTGAATTCCTTGGACTTTCCCCAGAGGTATGTTATACTGATGTAAAGGAAGCAATGCATCATCATCCCGCTGATTTTGTGGTGGTAGTTGTTCCCGCAAAATTCCATGAGGAGGTTATTGATGCAGCGCTTGCCCATGGAATGGATATTGTCTGTGAAAAACCTTTGGCAGATACTATGGAAGGCTGTGTCCGCATTTATAATAAGGTAAAGGCTGCCGGGCGCAAACTGGCTGTAACCATGAGCCACCGATATGAGGTGGAAAAACAAACGGTAGAGTCCATGGTCAAAGGCGGGAGTTATGGAAAGCTCAATTATTTGGTCAGCCGTCTGACAATGAAACGGAATATTGTGTCTGACCCCAAATTGCGGAATCCTGTTGATTTGCTGACAAATGGGTTGGTGCATAATCTGGATACAGCCAGAGGGGTTTGTGGCTGCAATGCAAAAACAGTTTTTGCCGACTGCTGGAGTTTTACAGCTGAGGATGGAAGCTCCGGCAGTGCAGGCATGGTACAGGCTGTGATGGAAAACGGTGTCCGCGCCCAGTTTGAAGAATCCTTTGGCAATGCGTCAGCTTTGAATAAATGGAGCGACGAATATTTACGTGTGGAATGTGCCGACGGAACTATTATTGCAGATAACCGGAAAGTAACATTGCAGAACCACAGGGGTTTTCCCTATCCGGTTATGGCGGAAATACCCCTGCGCAGTGAAACATATTGGGATCACGCATTAATTGTACGCAGTTTCATTGACTGGCTGGATGGAGGGAAAGCGCCTGATACCCAGTTAGAGGATAGTATTCAATGTTGTGCGTTCCTCTTTGCTGCTGTGGAAAGCGCAAATACTGGAAAAGTTGTGGATGTTCAGGAATTTTTAAAGCGTCAAATGAAAACAAGATAAAAGGAGAAAAATCAGATGAAGTCTATTGGCTTTGTGAAAGATGTTGAACTGCTGGCAAGTGAAGATATGCCGGTTGGGTATACCTGTCAGGAAGGAACAGCAAATAAAGCCCAAGTATTAAATTTTACTTTCCACTGGAAGGAAGAAGCCCGTAGAAACGCGAAATCTCCCCTGTTGGAATTCCGTTGGAGCATCCCACTTGTAGAACTTCATTTTGTATGGCATCCAGCCGTTGGCGCAAGCAGGAAAATGAAAGTGGACTGGATGCGGGATATATCTACAATGACGGCTGTCTCTGCCCCGGTTATGAGTTTTTACAATGAAGCTGGGCAAAACGCCTGTACCATTGCACTGTCCGAGACACAGAAAAAAGTTTTATGGAATATAGGCGTTCATGAGGAAGACGGGACTTTGCTGTGCCGGGTGAAAATCCCGTTGGACACCTTTGTAAACCGGGAAACTTACCAGGTTTCCCTTTATCGGGATTCCAGCCCAGAACGGTACGAAAACGCGATTCGCTATGTAGGCCAATGGTGGGAAAAGGATTGTGGGATAACTCCTTTGGCAGTCCCCGAAATTGGGCGTATGCCAATGTATTCCACCTGGTATTCCCGCCACCAGAATATTACAGACAAGGAAATCGAGGAGGATTGTGCCCAGGCGGTTCAGATGGGCATGAAGTCTGTACTGGTAGACGACGGCTGGCAGACAGATGATAATAACCGCGGTTATGCTTTCTGTGGGGACTGGCAGGTCGCTAAATCCAAACTGCCGGATATGGCTGCCCATGTGGAGCGGGTACACCAAATAGGTATGAAATATTTGGTGTGGTTTGGCGTGCCCTTTGTAGGGATGAAATCCCCTGTCTGGCCAAGGTTTGCCGGAAAACTGCTTTCTTTTGATGAGAACCGTTCTACTGGCGTTCTGGATCCCAGATATCCAGAAGTACGCCAATATCTCAAAGATACTTATATTTCCAGGGTAAAGGAATGGAACATTGATGGTCTGAAGCTGGACTTTATTGATGATTTCTATGCCCGTCCAGAATCAGTAGAGCCAAAAGACGGAATGGACTTTCTATGCGTCCAGGAAGCTGTTGATCGGATGATGACAGAGATTATCACTGCACTTAAGGAAATCAAGCCGGATTTTCTGATTGAGTTCCGCCAAAGGTATATTGGCCCTAATATGCGCAAATATGGAAATTTATTCAGGGTCAGCGACTGCCCTAACGACCTGATTTCCAACCGTGTGGGCATGGTGGATTTGCGCCTGCTTTGCGGTGATACAGCCGTTCATTCTGATATGCTGATGTGGAACCCGGAAGAAAGCCTTGAAAATGCAGCAATCCAAATTGAGAACGTATTATTTGCCACCCTTCAGTTCTCGGTGCTGCCAAGCCGTTTGACCAGTGATCAGAAAAAGATGGTTCGTTTTTGGCTGGGATTTATGGCGGAACACCTAGAACTGTTGCAAAAAGCCCCTATCTATGCAAAATATCCTCAGATGCTCTATCCTTTAGTGTGGACTGAAAAGGACGGGCAGGCTGTATATGCGCTTTATGCGGAGAATATGGCTGTAGAATTGGATACAGGCACGCTTTCAAAAATTATGGTTGTCAATGCCAACCATGGGAAAACAGTCCTGCTCCGGCTGAACCAGCCTGGTATGTTTGATGTAACAGTACAGGATTGTATGGGGCAGGTGGTCAGCCAGGAAAAACGAAATCTGGAGAGTTTATGCTCCATAGAAACCCCTGTAGGCGGAATTATTACATTAAAGCATTGACTTAATATGAATTCAACAAGGCTGGATTGGTATGCGGCAGAGCTGCATACCAATCCAGCCTGAAATTTTTCGGTGGCGCCTGTCTCATAATTTTGCCCGCATATCTGCCTTTCTATCAAAACCATGTGACAGTATGCTTCTTGCTCATATTGCGAATTTATGGTATAATAAATTTGAAATGCAGCGATATTGGGCCTGTCATTCCCCTTGTACTGTTCATAACATGGAGTTGATGAGTTTTGCATATGAAGTTTGACTACATACGGCAGGTTGGTATCAGCCGTGTACAGCGCCGTTGGATCATTTCCTGTATGAGCTTGTCACTGATACCTATTATCATTGGGATTGCGGTATCTTTTTTCAGCCGCAGAGAATATGTTCGGCAGACATTGGACAATAATGAGGTGCTTTTAACCCAGGTGCAGTCGCTTCTGGATCAGAATCTTTATGATATCCGTACCATAGCGGCAAACATTTTATCCTGTAATGAACTGGCTAACTTTTGCGGCCATATGAAAGAGACTCCCCAAAAGCGTTCCTGGACTAAAATGCAGCTTCGGGAAAGCCTGGAAAACTTTTCAAAGCAGAATTCCTATATCAGCGGCATCTATCTTTATTTTTGGGATACAAAGGAATTTGTTACTGATACGACTGCCGCGAGTTCGGACATTATCTATCTTTCCTATCATCAAAACGACAGGCTTCCTTTGGAGCAGTGGCTTAACGAAATCAGTGAAACCTACTCCAGCAATACAATTACAGTCCCTCTTTCCAGTGGGGGAGAAACCCTTGCATATATCAAGACGCTTCCTTCTATTGGAACTATCAATACGGAGTTAAGCATTATTGTACTCATTGACCAGGACAAGCTGATTAACCTGGCGGAGAACATTATCGAAAAAAGCGGCTGTTACTGGAATATACTGTCGGGTTCAGGTGAATTTGTCCTGGGTTCAACACAGGATATGGAATCTGTCCTGTCCCAGAATGTACTCCCCAGTCAGCGGGATATACTGCGTATATCTATGGGGGATGGACATACGCTTTCATTGCTGACTTCTGATATTTTGGATTTGATTTATTGGATGCAAACGCCTCCCTCCGTATATGAACAAGCACAGCGTACAATTAATACTGTATTTGTATGCGGTTTGCTTTTGGTGCTTCTTGGCAGTGTTGGCTTTACAGTTTTTTTCGTTTCCCGCAATTATTCACCCATTCAAAAGCTGCTCCAACTGGTTCCGCAGTGGAATACATCCAAACCTGACAACAGAACTGACGAATACAGTGTCATTATGGAGGCTTTTACTTCCACACAGATAGCCAGTACCCGGCTGGAGGAACAGCTTTCCAGGCAGGATACGCTTTTAATAGACACTTCCCTTGTTCTGATGCTGAAAAAATCCCTAGATACCCGGAACAGAACAGAGACGCTGGAACAGTTGAAACGGGCGTTCCCATTTCCTTTTTTTACTTTGCTGGTACTCAGTCCTGGTACAAACGATCAGGGGGTTGCCCTGTATCCTGCACAGGATGAAGAATTACGGGCATTTTTACAGCAAATTGGACAGGGGATATGCCAAAACGAAGATTTAGGATGCTTTCGTCTGCTTAGGCTGGATGAATCCCTCATTTTACTGCTTAATACAGGCGCTGATCTATGGGATTTCTGGCAGAAGCATTTTCAAGACGTTATTTGGAAAGTAAATGGCTGGGCAGCAGAGAACAGCCTGCCTGCTCCGCTGCTGGCTTTGTCAAAAAGCCGGGAGGGTTTGGAGCAGGTATCAGATTGCTATGCAGAAGCAAAATATGATATTCAATATCAAATTGTATTTGGGGTCAGTATAGAAGAAAACCAAATGAAGGCAAAGCTGCCGCGTACTGTGGAAAACGTCCTATATTCCAACGACGACGAAAGGCGGCTGACAGGAACCCTGCTCAACGGGAATCCCGAACAGGCAAAAGAAGTTTTACAGGAAATCTGGAAAAACAATCAGAAAGCTGTTCACTCTAAAGCTTACCTCCGCTGTCTGCTTTACCAATTTATTGGCACGATGTTCCGTTCCGTTAATATGCTTCCTAATGCCAGAGGATTAGGAAGGATGTTCCACGAAACCCTCTATCTGCTGCAACAGGGGGAAGACCCGGAACGGATCTATACCCGTATAGAACAGATTGCATTTGAAGTATGCTCCCTTTATACAAAGGAACATGAACAGGCGGAAAGCCGGCTCCAAAAAGATGTTCTCCGTTATATTGATGAACATTACAACGACATAAATTTAAGTGTGGAATCGCTTTGCAGTATTTTCGGAAAGTCCCGTACATACCTTTTCTCCCTTTTTAAAGAAGATACGGGTTTTGGATTGATGCACCATATCGCTAGAGTACGGATCGAAAATGCTAAACAATTGCTGTTGGTTACTGATATGGCTATTCAGGAAGTGGCTTCGCAGGTAGGGTTTAATTCGGCAATGAGTTTTACACGTGCGTTTAAAAAATATGAGAATATGGCCCCCAGCCGGTATCGTGAACTGAAACGGAAAAATCAGAGTGAACCCCCTTCAAATTCCTGAATTGTGTATAGGAAAAGCTAATTTGCGGGGATAAGCTAAGACGAGTACAAGCTAGGGCGGATTAAAAAGGTTTCG
>CAOJXI010000160.1 GCA_948465665.1 uncultured Clostridia bacterium
TGGGGTATTTCGCGCCTGGCGGGTTCAGTTCAGCGCGCTGAACTGGCGACCAGGGAACTTTTTAGGAAAGTTCCCTGGACCTTCAAACCTTTTTAATTTGCCGTAGCTGGTACCTTATTTATGGGTGCTGTGCTGCAAAATGGGTTCCTACTGATTCACCATCAAAAAGCTGGTAAAGCTGTTCTGGATGTTCACCATTAATAATTGCCATATCAATTCCTGCTTCTGTGGCAATCTGCGCCGCATGTATCTTTGTTATCATTCCGCCGGTACCTCTTGAGCTTCCGGCGCCCTCTGCAATAGCCTCAATCTCCTGGTTAATCATCTCTACTCTGGGAATTAACTTTGCCGTTGGATCGGTTCGGGGATTTCCCGAATACAATCCGTCAATATCAGACATAATGACCAATACATCAGCCTTGGTAAGCTTGGCAACTACTGCTGATAAGGTATCGTTATCCCCAAACTCAATTTCTTCTATTGCAACAGTATCATTTTCATTTACAATTGGTATGGTTCCAAAATCAATAAGCCGGCGGAAAGCATTCATCGCGTTTTGTTTCCGGTGAATGTTTTCGATAATATCCCGTGTCATAAGTACCTGTGATACGCTGTGGTTATATTCGGCAAACATTTTGTCGTACAGGTACATCAATTCGCATTGTCCCACAGCAGCGGCGGCCTGCTTTGAGGCTGTATCGGATGGTCGTTCCCGTAAACCAAGCTTGCCCACTCCAACCGCAATGGCGCCGGAGGATACCAGGATAAGTTCCTTGCCGGAGTTGCGGATATCCGATAAAACCTTGACTATTTGTTCCATCCGGCGGATGTTGATGTGGCCGGATTTGTGGGTTAATGTAGAACTTCCAATTTTAACCACAATGCGCCGGGATTCCTGAAAACAATTCATGTTTAATATGTCCTCCCCGAATCGTTTTGAATATTTTGGTGTTGAGGTAATTATAACAGACAAACCCCTAATACTCAACCTTCGCTTGAAATGTTTACAAAACTTCCGTATTCTTTATAAAAGTTGTATGCTATAATTTTATCATCAAACTGCGGCGGAAAAAATCTATACCCCCGTTGCTGCTTAAAGGTGAGGCTTTATGTATAACAATAATCAATCTCCTATCCCTAACGAAAATCCCCAGCCCCGATATAACCCCCAGGAATATACGTATGTTCACGGTCTGGGTTTTACACCCCTGCCTGTCGCAATCCGCGAACGCCACGCCCTGCGCCATTGCGCTAATTCCATCGGGATTGCATTTATAGGTTATCTTGCTCTTGCGTCAACCCTGCCAGGTTTGATGGCTTCGCTGATTACAATTTATTTCCCCCAGTTCCGTTATTTTAATAGCGGCGCTTTCCTGCCGGATTTCCTGTACCAAAATATCGCTTTCTTTTCAACCGTTCTGGCAATGGGGATTCCCTTTGCTATTTATGCTGCCAGCATCCATATCCCCTTAAAACGTGCGCTTCCTCTAAAAATGCCGGAACTTTCCATTGTCTTTCCTGCTGCGTTTATTTGTCTGGGGGCTTCTACAGTCGCTTCTGCCAGCAGTTCGATAATTCAGACAATCCTGTCTAATATTGGGCTTTACGCCCCCGGAAATGTGGAGGCTATGCCTGCCGAGCGTACCACCACTATCCTTTATATTATTAATTCGGTTCTGCTCCCTGCTTTTTTGGAAGAGTTTGTTTTCCGCGGCATTATCCTTCATTCCCTTCGACGGTTTGGTGATGGTTTCGCTATCCTTATTTCTTCTATTCTGTTTGCTGCTGCCCATGGCAATATTATTGTTTTCCCTATCGCTTTGATTGTCGGCCTTTGTATCAGTTATTTTGTTGTACGTACTGGATCGCTTTGGACAGGGATTATTGTTCATTTCTGCTATAATGGCATGAGCATTTTTCTGAACGAGCTTTATTCTGTCATCCCTTATGAATCAATGCTTCTGGTAGATTCCCTAGTAACAATTACCTACCTTGTGCTGGGGCTTGGGTCGCTGATTTATCTTACCTGTACCCGCCGTGATATGTTCTATATTAAACCCTCCCAAACCTTTTTAAGCGAACCGGCCAAACTGAAAACATTCTTTTTTAGCGGTGCAGTCCTTATAGTTTGTATTATTTATGGTATTATGGCTGTATTAAGTGTCAGCCTTCTATGACTGATCTGGCGGGGAAAGTATGCAATATTGGGGGGATACAATTTTGTTTTTTCGCACTTTTGAGGACGAAACTTTTATGCGTGCTGCCTTGGAATTGGCAAAAGTCGCCGCTGCTTCTGGTGAAGTCCCTGTTGGTGCAATCGTAGTCAAAGACGGCTGTATCATAGGACGCGGCTATAACCAAGTGGAAATGTCACATTCCCCCCTTGCCCATGCAGAAATTATTGCCATTCAGGATGCGTGCCATACTATAAATAACTGGCGGTTGGCTGGCTGTTCTCTTTATGTAACATTAGAACCCTGTCCCATGTGTGCGGGGGCAATATTAAACGCCAGGATCCAGCGTTTAATTTATGGCGCACCTGATCCAAAAGGCGGCTGCTGCGGCTCGCTGATAAATTTATTTACACTGGATTTTAATCATCATCCGGCAATTACTACAAATATATTAGAAAATGAGTGTACATCCCTTTTGGAATCTTTTTTCCAAAATTTGAGAAGCTGAAAAAGAGAACAATCTTTTTTATTCATAATTAATTAACAATTCTTGCTGAAAAATATGCTATAATATTATTTGAAGACAGTAATGTTTTCAGTCAATCCCCTTCTTTTTAACCATTTTTCATTTTCTCTTTTTTATTTTTAGCGGTTCGCCTGACAGCGAGCCGCTCTTTTTATAAATTTGAGGATTTGCCCTGTTTTTTTAAAGAAAAGTATTCTATTGTGGAAAACCAGGTTCTTACGGCTGAAATTAGCTGGTTTCCCCCATATTTATGTTGAAAAATCGGTTGATATTGTTTGAAACTTCCGCCAAAAAATATTTACTATTTGTATAATAATTTTAAAAGAACAAAAATTCAACATCCACCGCATAGATTCGACGGTTAAAAAAATTGATTATATTCAACTTAGTACGTGAAAAGAAATTTTATTCAGTTGAAAAGTCTGTTGAATTTGTTGATAACCTTATAATCTTCTACTAATTGTATTTTTGTTGGAATCTTGGGGAAAATATGGAGAAATAAAAAAGGAATTGGCACAACATGGTCTTTTTACAAAAGAATGTTTGTATTGTGTTCTATTTTGCGATATAATAACCGCATAGACTTATAGCGGCAACAAAGATTTGCCGACCGATAGAAAAAGAAAGAAGTGACGCCATGAAAATAAGGGCATTTTTGACGGCTCCTTTTTCACCGCTCAAGGGGCAGGGCTACAATCTAGTTGTATTTAAGAATGGCGAATCCGTTGTGCCTCCAGACCTGACAGAACTATTTTTAACATCCTGTAAAAAGTATGCACAAAAATTCAAGGTATACTTGGCGACCTGCCTGTACCGGGAAGAAAGCAACTTATGTATGGCAGTATTCAGCCCCAAGGGGGAGCTTTTAGGGGTACAAAGGGCAACGCATATTAACCTTAGATGGATAGATGAAATAGAGCCTTATGACGATATAGAAATTATTTCAACTCCATTGGGTAAAATATTCCTGGCAGTAGATGTAGATATTTACCACCCGGAGGTTCTGCGCTTGGCAATATTTAACGAATGTGATTTCATAGTGTCAAGCCAAATGCTCCCCATGGTGGATTTTAATGAAGACCGTATTTTTTTTGGGGCAAGAAGTGCAGCGGCGGCTAACCGGATTTACATTATACACACAACCACATATTCCTCTGCGTTAATCTGCCCGCCGGAACTGACCTCAGATGGAAGCGGCTTTTTAGCATACCCAACGGGGAAAGAGCAAACAGTTGAATTTGACTGGGAAGACGCCAGTATTTCCCGCCGCGCCCTAATGGATGCCTTGTTAGGAAGCAACTGTCTACACCGTTACCGTAATATCTTAGAAAAGTAAGGGAGAGGGCCAATATGGACTTATCGCTTCAAATGTCTGCGTTTTTAGCTTCTGTCAAAGTAACGCAGAAAAAAATAAAAAAAGCGGTCGAAGCATTGGGAATCCAGCCTTCCTCTAATATGGGCTTTACCGACCGCCGCGCTGTCAGGGTTTCCGCAGTCCAATATGAACTGAAAAACTATGGAAGCCTTAAAGACTATATTTTTGATGTAAACGAATATGTAGAAGAAGCTGTCAAATCAGGAGCGCAGCTAGTTGTATTTCCTGAAGGAATGGGGTTTGCCAGCTTGTCGCTGGTTCCACTGTATGCCAAAATACGCAGCCGGCTGAAAGGCGCTGTAGAAGAAGAAAAAGCGGAGGCTATGGAAATTGTTTCCGACGCGCTGATTGATTATTTTTATGAAGTTTACAGCACCCTGTTTTCAGAGCTGGCTAAAGCCCATCGTATCTATATTGCTGCTGGGAGCACTTATGTTTATGAGGATAATTCCCTGCATAGCCGGGCGTTCCTTTACAACCCATCCGGGGAAGAAGAGGCTTGGCAGGACAAGCTTTTCCCCTCTGGCGATGAACTGGACATGGGGATGCTGGGCGGGGAATCCATCCAAGTAATAGAAACCCCATTTGGGAACATGTCCATGCTGATTGGGCAGGATGACGAATATTATGAACCTTTCAAAATTGCCTCCCTGTCCGGTGCGGATTTAATTGCATTTTCCGCCGCCTACCGGGGGAGCCCTGACAAATTCCGCTCCATGGGAACCATTGCTGCTAGGGCGTATGAGTGCAGCCTCTACTGTATCCGTTCCGCAATGGTTGGCAGGTTTGTCACAGGGGAAAAACTGAATGACCATGCTGGGATTTACGGGCCTTATCTTAGCTGCAAAGGGGAACATGGCGTTATTGCAGAAGCCCCGGAAGATGGGAAGGGCCATGTCATTTCGGCAAGGCTGGATTTCCAGCGTTTACAGGACTCCCTCGACTCTTACAACTCCCAGTCGAATGATTCCTTATCTGCCCAATACGGGGAGATTTTCAACCAAAACGTAGTTCCTTTCCCTTCCTCCACAGTCTAATCTTTTGATGGACTTCGGCATGATACAGGCTGTTTTTCCTGTATCATTTAAAAAAAACAAAAGAATCCCAGTTTTCTTTCCTTCTTTCTGGTATAATCCATTACCTCCGGTAGCAGAATAGAATTGGAGGTGTAATCTAAGTATGGATAACCAGAATCATGACAGCAAATTTTCCCGCTTTCTCTCTGGAAAGGGTTTTTATGTGGCGCTGGCTGTTTGCCTCATTGGTACGGCAACAGCTGCCTGGGTTGCGATTGACTCCACCCAAAACGCTATTTTAGAAGAAAGCAGCTCCCAACTCAGCAGTTCCCAAGTTTCACGTTCTTCCAGCAGCAGCTCCCGTTCTGGAGTTTCTTCTTCCAGTTCTTCAGCTGTTTCCAGAAGTTCTTCAGCAGGCCCTTCTATGGCTGGCTCTAAGGCTTCCTCCAGTATCAGCAATGCCGCCAGCAGCAAGCCTGCTACTGAAACGGTTACTGATGAGCCTGTTTCTTCAGCGGCAATCAACGAGGAAAATCCCGATACGCAGGATGTAAACGCCCCGGTCGAGGATATTGCTGTTGACGAGGCCCTCTTTGCTACACAGGAACCGTTAGCTTTCACCATGCCCATTGACGGGGAAGTTTTTGGTATGTACTCCCAGGGCGAGCTGGTACGCAATGTCACCCTTGGTGAATGGCGTACCCATGACGGCGTTGACATCCGCGCCGAAAAAGGTTCCCCTGTACGCGCTGTGGCTGATGGGGTTGTTTCCCAAGTTTACCATGACCCAATGTGGGGTACTGTGGTAGAGATTACCCATGCAGGCGGTTTGACTTCTGTCACCAGCGGGCTTGACCCCGCCGTTGCTGTGAAACAAGGGGATTCTGTCCGCATTGAAGATACAATCGGCGTGGTTGGATCTATCCTTTCGGAAATCTCTTTGGATGACCATATTCATTTTGGATTAAAACAGGACGGGAATTGGGTGGATCCTATCTCGGCTATGGGAAAGGTAATCCAATGAGTTTGACGGGGCTTTCCGTCATGCAGCAGAAAAAGAACGGTCTGCCACAATTAACTGCGGCAGACCGTTTTTGGTGAAAAGCTGATTTGCGGGGATAAGCTCAGATGAGTACAAGCTAGGGCGGATTAAAAAGGTTTCGGGTCAAGGGGGCTTTCCTAAAAAGCCCCCTGTCGGGTCCAGGGCAGACAGCCCTGGTCGCGCCCGCGGGCGCGAAATACCCCAGCAGGCTTAAGGCCAAGGTAAACCTCACCTAAGAGACTG
>CAOJXI010000161.1 GCA_948465665.1 uncultured Clostridia bacterium
CGAAACCTTTTTAATCCGCCCTAGCTTGTACTCATCTTAGCTTTCTCCCGCAAATAAGCTTTTCTATACAATTCTCATAATAGGCTGGCCAAATTCAACGGGCTGGCCATTCTGCACCAAAATTTCTTCAACCGTACCGCTGAATTCACTTTGCACCTCATTCATTAATTTCATCGACTCAACAATAAATAGGACATCCCCATTTTTAACCTGGCTTCCAACCTGGACATAAGGCGGTTTGTCGGGTGCAGCGGCGCTGTAAAAGGTTCCGACAATCGGTGATTTTACCACATTGCCCTTTGTGGCAGCAACAGCAGCATCTGTCTCCGGGGATTTTTTCAGTCCGCCGGCGACTCCCTCCAAAGGAACGGCTGAAAGCGGGGATAAAACGGGCTGTGCAATCTTAGGGGCTTTCCTTCCCTCGATTTTGATTTTCATATCGTCCTGTTCTAAAACGAACCCGCCCAAATCCTTCTCAGCAACAAGGTTCATCAATTCAAGGATTTGTTCAAAGGACAGTTCAATACTCATTGGTTTATCCCTCCACTTTTTTCAGGCAGATGGTAGCGTTATGGCCCCCAAACCCCAGGGAATTCGTCAAAGCGCATTGGATATTTTGACGGCGCAGCCCGTCAGTAACATAGTCCAGATCACACACAGGATCAGGCACTTTAAACCCAACCGTAGGTGGAATCACGCCGTCTTTCAGGGAAAGTGCGGTTAAAGCCGCCTCCACAGCCCCTGCTGCGCCCAGCAAATGGCCTGTCATGGATTTCGTAGAACTGACAGCGGTCTGGCTGGCGTATTCCCCCAGGGCTATTTTAATGGCTTTTGTTTCAAACTCATCGTTCAGCGGGGTGCTGGTGCCGTGTGCGTTAATGTAATCAATGTCTTCGGGTTTTACGCCGGCTTCTTCCATAGCAAACTGCATAGCTTTTGCCGCCCCTATCCCATCGGGATCAGGGCTGGTGATATGGTAAGCGTCCCCTGTTGCACCATACCCAACGATTTCAGCATAAATTTTAGCACCGCGTTTAACCGCATGTTCGTATTCCTCTAAAATAAGGATGCCAGCGCCTTCACCTAAAACAAAACCGTTCCGTTCTTTGTCAAAGGGAATGGAAGCGCGATCCGGGTCAGTGCTGGCGGAGAGAGCGCCCATGTTGGCAAAACCAGCCATGGCAAATTCAGCAACAGCCGCTTCGCTCCCCCCAGTAATTGCAGCGTCCATATAACCGTGTTTAATGGCGCGGAAAGCCTCCCCGATTGCATGGCTGCCAGAGGAACAGGCTGTAACAGTACAGAAGTTGGCACCTTTAAATTTATGTTGAATGGAAATCATTCCAGAAGCCATATTGGAAATAATCATGGGAATAAAGAAAACAGAAACCTTTGAAGGGCCCTTCTCCATGTATTTGGAGTGTTCCTGATGGATGGTATAGAAACCCCCAATCCCGCTGCCTACAATTACACCCACACGGAAGGGATCCAAGTCTTCAAAATGGGTTCCCACATCCTCCATAGCCATATTGGAAGCAGCCATGGCGAGCTGGCAGAACCGATCCATCCTACGGGCCTCTTTTTTTCCGACTCCAAAGTTCTGCGGGTCAAAACCCTTCACCTCTGCGGCAATCGTAACCCCTAAAGCCGCAGGGTCAAAGGAAGCAATTTTAGCGAACCCATGCCTCCCGGCCTGAATGGAATTCCAAGTGTCCTCCATAGAAAGACCGATGGGGGTAATAGCCCCCAGACCGGTAATTACTACACGTCTCACAGTTGTTTACCTCCTAAAAAATACCCATCCAAGTAAAAAACTCACATTGAAATACATCCGTCAATCTCCAAAACCTGTCCAGAAATATAAGCTGCATCGTCGGAAGCAAGGAAGGCCACAGCATTTGCAACATCTTCCGGTTCACCAAAACGTTTTAGGGAAATCTGACCAAGCATAAGGTCTTTCATCTTATCAGGAAGCGCGTCGGTCATCTGGGTACGGATGAATCCCGGCGCAACAGCATTAACTGTAATATTCCTGCCGCCCAATTCCTTAGCCGCAGTCTTTGTTAATCCTACAACCCCAGCTTTGGAGGCGGCGTAATTTGCCTGGCCCGGATTTCCATACAATCCTGATACAGAGCTGACATTAATAATTCTGCCGCCTTTCTGTCGGATCATCACGCCGCTGGCATGACGCATCATATTGAACACACTTTTCAGGTTGACAGAGATTACCGCGTCAAACTGCTCCTCACTCATTCTGGGCAAAAGCCCATCCTTGGTAATCCCTGCATTATTCACCAAGACATCTAAGGAACCGAAATCTTCTACTACTGCCTTTACCATCTCCTGGCATTGGCTGAACTGGGACACATCAGCTGCATAGCATTTCGCTTCTACGCCAAGCGCCCGGCACTGTTCCGCGACTGCCGCCCCGTCAGTATCAGCCAGTTGTTGATTATAGCAGTTAATAGCGATATTCATACCCGCCTTTGCCAAACGTACCGCAATAGCAGCGCCAATTCCCTGGGATGCGCCTGTAATCAAAGTCGTTTTAACTGTCTTATCCAAAAGAAACACCCTTTCTGTCTCCTAAAAAACATTTCGTTCCATACTACCATTCAAAAACGACGCCGGCATAAGTCAGCCCGCCGCCAAATCCGGCAACTGCCACCTTGTCCCCGCGTTTAAAAAGCCCCTGTTCATTCATTTCGTCCAGCGCAATAGGGATTGACGCACTTCCGGTATTTCCATATTTGTCCAAATTTAAAAACACCTTTTTCTTTTCCTCTGGTTTCATCCCCAGAACCTTTAAAGCAGTATCTACAATCCTATAATTGGCCTGATGTGGAATAATATGATCCAAATCTGATACCTCTATCCCCAATTTCCCACAGCAGGTACGAAGCAGTTCCGGGAATACTTTCGTTGAAAAACGATAAACCTCCCGCCCATCCATATATAAAAACTTTTCCCGCACTTCTGGGAACTCAAAATACTCTTTACGGGTTTCCGCATTTCCAAACGGGCTTTCATAACGGGGGTATTTGGCATTCAGCGCTGCGCCGCTTTCCCCGATTGCCCCGCCGCTAAAGGCATACAGGGCATTTTCACGTCGTCTTACTACAACCGAACCCGCCCCATCTCCCAATAGCACACAAGTACTACGGTCTGTAAAATCCAACATCTGCGATAAACGTTCTGTAGAAACCAAAAGAACCGTTTCAATATCATCCCCACAGTTTAAATAACGGCACGCCATATCAAGGCCGTATGCAAAACCGGAGCAGGCGGAATTAATATCAATGCAATGGGCACGCTTCAGCCCCAGTTCCCGCTGGATCATACACGCCATAGACGGGGTAAGATAATCCGGCGTGCAGCAGGAAACCAAAACCAGATCAATTTCTTCCGGCTGTATTCTGCCCTGTTCCATTGCAGCTTTCGCTGCCATTGCCCCCATATACCATGTGGGTTCCCCATTGGCAAAATGCCGCGTTGCGATACCTGTACGTGTGCGTATCCATTCGTCTGAGGTTTCTACATACTTTGTAAAATCATCATTTGCAATACAGTCCTCTGGAATGTATCGGCCTGTGGACAGGATTGTTATTCCATTCATCCTTTCTGCCTCCTGTTTTACTTCATTTATTACCTATATGAGCAGTTCCCAATCCCACTATTATTGACATAAGGACGGAATTTCTGATATACTAGGTTTTGCAGGAAATGTAACACTCGTTATTTTCCAGCAGTATATTCATTGTATGAGGTTGACAGCAGTTTGTCAATACATTTTTGTCATTATAGGAGAAAAAGCTGGCTTAAAGCATTGCAGGGAAACTTTAAAAAGGCTTTTTCACCCAGCAATTCTATAGCAATCCAAGAAAAGCGATCCGCTTATAGGAGGAGTTATTATGAATAAGACAGCATTTTTATTCAGCGGGCAGGGTTCTCAGTATCCAGGCATGGGGCAGGAACTTTACCAAGAGTTTCCCTATGTCCGGGAAATCTACAACGCGGCAGCAGAAGCCTTTGGCTTCGATGTGGCAAAGGTATCCTTTGAAGGAACAGAACAGGAACTTGCGAGAACGGTAATATCCCAGCCAGTAATATATACCCTTTCCCTGGCAGCATATGAAGTTATGAAACGTGAGACCTGTAAACCGGATTGTGTTGCAGGGCACTCCCTGGGAGAATACGCCGCAATGACAGCAAGCGGCATTCTCACCCAGCAGGATGGTTTCCGAGTGATAAAGGCCAGGGCAAAAGCAATGGAGCACGCTTCCCAGCAAAGCGACGGCGCCATGTACGCAATTATAGGAAGTAATAACCCTGCAATCGAAGCAGTCTGCCAAGAAACGGAAGGCTATGTCACCCCAGTAAATTATAATTCCCCTGTTCAAACCGTAATTGCAGGGGAATCTAAACCAGTGGAAGCAGCAGCGGCAAAGCTGGCGGAACAAGGAGCGCGCGTCATGAAATTGGCGGTAAGCTGTGCCTTCCATTCCAAACTGATGGCTGGCGCAGCGGAGGAATTCCGGGAGGCAGTAAAAGATGTAATGTTCCATACTCCTGAAATACCGTTTTATTCTAACCTGGATGGAAGCCCCCGCTCCCAGATTGATACAGAATACCTTGCACAGCATTTAACTTCCCCGGTTCAGTTTGTAACAGAATTGCAAAATATGGCGGCAGACGGCTGCGACTGTTTTATTGAGGTTGGGCCCAACAAAGTTCTAACCGGGTTAGTGCGTAAAACTTTAAAGGGCGTAGCCTTCCAGAATGTGGAAAACATGAAAACATTCCAAAAGGCGGCGGAACGGTTCAAAAAAGCGTAAACCGCATAGGGGGAATCAAAAATGAATCAAAATAAGCCATGCTTTGGGCTATTGGGCTTTCCATTATCCCATACCATGTCGCCGCCAATCCATGAAAGGCTGTTTGCACTTTCGGGAAAGGATAATAGGTACGATTACCGCATCTTTGAACTGCCTGCAGAAGAACTTCACGCCCATGCAAAGGAGCTGTTCGTCTGTAAAGGCTTTAATATCACCATTCCCCATAAATTAAATATCATTCCTTATTTGGACAAACTCAGCGAAACCGCCCAGCGTTATGGGGCAGTAAACACTGTCCTCTGCCGGGATCAGGAAGGAAAAAGCGTAGGATATAATACAGATGCAGACGGGTTTCTCCATTCTGTGGAAAACCTGGACTGTGACCTTTCAAAACCTGTGCTGATTGCAGGCGGGGGAGGAGCTGCCCGGATGTTTGCCATAGAATGTGCGCTTCATGGGGCGCCAGTAACGATTGCAGTCCGCCGGGCAAAGCCGGAAACGGAAGCCCTTCAAAAAGACATTCTTTCCTTAGCACCCAAAGCACAGGTATCAATTACAACATTAGACAAGCTGCCTGAAAAGGAGTTTGAACTGCTTATTAATGCAACCCCTGTCGGAATGTACCCACATATGGGCAAATCCCCTGTTCCTGCGGATTATCTCAGCCAAGTCAAAGCTGTTCTTGATGCTGTCTATAATCCCACAGACACCCAGCTACTGCTTGATGCTCGGAAAATGGGCTGCAAAACAGAGGGCGGAATGGCTATGCTGGTTTGGCAGGCGGCGGCGGCCCACACTATATGGGATGGCTCTAACTACACTCCTGCACAAATTGAAAAGGTCATAAAAGAAATGACTGGGCTGATGGAACAACGTTTTCAACAATCTGTGGAGGAAAAGGGGGAAAACTAGGATGGCAGGATTTCCATCGGCAGTTCTCTGCGGGTTCATGGGCTGCGGAAAGACCACAATAGGGCAATCTGCGGCGCGTCAGCTTGGTATGGAGTTTATAGACGCTGACCAATATATTGAGCAGCAGGCGGGAATACCAATATCCGAAATTTTCAACAAATACGGGGAAATGGGATTTCGGGATCGGGAATATGAAGCGATGAAGGAACTTTCCACAAAAACCAACTGCCTGATAGCGTCAGGCGGCGGGGCTGTTACTTTCCAGAGAAACGTAGACGCAATACGCCAAAAAGCCTATATTATCTATTTGGATACTCCCTTTAAGGATTGCTGCGGGAGGATTATGGGCGATGTATCCCGTCCTTTGGCGGCTTCCAGTACAGAGGAAGAACTAAAAGCCCTTTTTCAAAAACGGGAGGGGTTGTATAAGGCCGCAGCTGACCGTATTGTTGAAAACTCCGGGAGCCTGAACCATGGGGTGCAGGAGTTGGTAAGGATAATTTGCGAATTGAAAATAAAAACAATACCTAATTAACGAGGGGACATAAGACATATTTGCGGGGATAAGCTAAGACGAGTACAAGCTAAGGCGGATTAAAAAGGTTTCG
>CAOJXI010000162.1 GCA_948465665.1 uncultured Clostridia bacterium
GGACGAAGCGGAAGAAGCCCGCCATAATGGGGCTGCCCGCCCGAAGCTGGTTCCAGTCCCAATCTTATCCCACCCACGAAGCAAGTCCAGCGGGCTTTTGATTTTGAATACTGACGAAACGGTTAGTTATCGTTTCTTAGGCAAGGTTTCTGTTATCTTTAAGCCTGCTGGGGTATTTCGCGCCTGCAGGCGCGACCAAAGGAACTTTTTAGGAAAGTTCCTCTGGACTCTTCAAACCTTTTTAATCCGCCCCAGCCTGTACTCATCTTAGCTTACTCCCGCCACTTTGCTTTATCGAATTCACATTATTTAATATATTCGGCGATACGGCTGCCCATTTCACAACATCCAACCTTGATGCAGCCTTCGCTCATAATATCCCCTGTACGGTATCCCTCATCCAGTACTTTCTGGACAGCATTTTCAATATCCTGGCTTTCCTGCTCCATGCCAAAGGAATATTTCAGCATCATAGCGCCGGACAAAATTGTCCCAATGGGATTTGCCAAATCCATCCCTGCAATATCCGGGGCAGAGCCATGGATTGGCTCATACATCCCATTTGTGCCGCTTCCCAAGCTGGAGGAAGGAATCATCCCAATAGAACCTGTCACCATGCTTGCCTCATCCGAAAGGATATCCCCAAACATATTTTCTGTTACAATTACATCAAACTGCGAAGGATCCTTTACAATCTGCATAGCGCAGTTGTCTACAAGCATATCGCTGTATTCCACATCGGGATAATTTTCACTGAGGCGGTGCATCACTTTTTTCCAAAGGCGGGAACAGTCCAGCACATTTGATTTATCCACTGATACAACCTTCCCGCGGCGTTTCCGGGCTGTCTCAAAAGCGGTTTTTCCAATCCGTTCAATTTCATGCTCGCTGTATGCCATAATGTCAGAGGCGCGGTCTTCCCCATTCACCTGAATTGTTTCATGGGAGCCAAAGTAAATCCCGCCGATTAATTCCCGGACGATTACAAAATCAATCCCTTTTTGGACAATCGTATCTTTTAAGGGCGAGGAATGGGAAAGCTGCGGGAAGATTTTCGCCGGACGCAGGTTGGCATACAGCCCCATTTCGCTGCGGATGCGCAGAAGTGCCCTTTCCGGGCGGTTGTTTTTCTCTATGTTTTCCCATTTAGGGCCGCCTACTGCACCCAAAAGCACGCTGTCCGCTTCCAGGCATTTTTTCAGGCTGGACTCCGGCAGACATTCCCCATATTTGTCTATGGCGCATCCCCCGGCGTCCACTTCTGTAAATTGGAATTCATGCCCGTATTTTTGGGCGGCGCGTTCCATAACTTTCATTGCTTCCGTTACAATTTCCGGCCCAATTCCATCGCCTTTGATTACTACAATGTTTTTTTTCATAAAAATTCCCTTTCCTCTGTCTGTTTTTCAAGTTCAAATTAAACATTTCCGCAAAAATGCTTCCGCTTCCTCTAGGGAGGGGAGCGCCGCTTTTTCCAATGTAAGAGCAGACACAGCATGGGCAAATATTGCGCATGACGCAATATCTCCTATACTGCATTTTTCCAGGGATTTCCCATTAGACGCTAAACGGCTGAGAAACGCCCCTGTAAATACGTCCCCTCTGACAGCTTCTTTTGATGATTCCGCGGGAAACCCTGGTATCAGTATATCACCATAAACCGAACGGATCATGCAGCCCTTTCCTTCAATCAATATTAAAAGAATCCTTGGATGGTATTGAACCATCAGGCGTGCAGCGGCTTTTTCAATATCCGGCTCATCCATCAAATAAACCAGTTCGTTTGAATCCATTTCTACAATTCCAGATTCGCACAGGGATAAAGCCCTTTGGGACTGGATTTTCATTTGTTCCGGGTTTTCCCAGAAAGCGGGATGCAGGCTTGGAGAAAATACGATTATGTTCCCATGGCTGCGGGCATATTCCACAAGGGAAAAACCTGCTTCCCGTGTACCTTCTTCCACTGCCATAAATGATGTAAAATAAAAATAGCTGCTGTGTTCAATCGGGATAAGGCTGAATTCTTCCGATGGAAGCAAAAGGTTGTCAATATTTACTCCATGTGAAGCAAGGACTTCACACAAAGCTTTATAATCAAATTTGCCGTAAAACGCCGTGTCCAGGCCCAGGCGGGACGCTGTACAGGCAAAACCTGAAAGTTCTTTTTCCAGACCGTGCAGTTGATCCAGTAGGGCAGGCTCTGTAAAAAGCCCGCCAAAGGATATTAAACCATATCCCAAGCAGCCCATGAATGGATTCCCTCTTTTCTGATTTATGATGTTGTCGGTCATCTTTGAGGTTAGTATACCACAAAGGGTTCCAGTTGTAAAGGATCATCCAAGCATTGAAAAAATCAATATTGCTGCCCCTAATACCACAAGTACAACTCCGGTTGCCCGGTTAAGCGTTTTGGGAGAAGCTTTATTGGCAAACCTGGCGGCAATCCTTGCCCACAGCAGGGTAAAGACAATACATAAAACCATTATAGGGATATTGGGAAGCCCGCCGATTGCAAAGTGGGATACTGCCCCGGTCAAAGCAGTAAAAGTCATGATAAAAACACTCGTCCCTACGGCAGTTTTCAGTTCGTATCCAAGGATTGAAGTCAGAATGAGCAGCATCATCATACCGCCTCCTGCGCCTATAAAGCCGCAGATAAAGCCAATTAAGATTCCGCAGATAACAGACTGAACCAGCCTTTTTTGGGCTGAAACCGCCTGCATATCTTCCTTAGTGGTCATAACAGGCTTTATAATAAATTTTATTCCCAGGAGCAGCGTCATAAAAACAGAAAAATTCCCCATAGTCTGGGCAGGCACCAGGCTGGAAACATAACTGCCTACTACTGTAAAAAGCAGCACAGTCACCATCATAATAAATCCATTCCTGATATCCAGGTTTTTATTTTTCCCATAGGTATAGGCGGAAACTGCGCTGGCCAATACGTCTGAAGCAAGCGCGATTCCCACCGCTAAGTACGGCTCCATATTTAAAAACGTGATCAGCATAGGGCTGATGACTGCTGCGGCGCTCATTCCCGCGAATCCTGTGCCTAATCCCGCCCCCATGCCTGCAAAAAATGTTACAATTACAACTGCTAAAATTGAAGTCATTCCTGTATCCTCCCTGTCTTAATAATTTCTGCTGTATTGCTTCCTATCCGGTTGATCATTTCACAGAGCATCTGCAAATCTTCTTCATGAATTCCTGCTGTGACGGCACGAATAAAAGCCTGCTGCATTTCCCTTCCCTGCTTTGCAACAGGCTGGGCTTTTGGAGTACAGGCTAATATGATTTTCCTCCGGTCTTCAGGGAGGGAACGGCGCTCCAGCAAACCTTCCTTTACCAGTTTTTCCACATGAAAAGAAACCAGGTTCGCTTTGATTTTACGAATCTGTACAATATCGCTTGCTGTGCGGTACTGCGGGTTATTTGCAAGGAACATTAATATGTCAAAAGCTGTCTGCGGCAGTTGGAACTTTCGGCATAAAGGCTCGCACATTTTTTCATACGCTTTTCTGGTATTGTCTGAAAACTCCAGAAATTCAGAAAAATTCATTTGCTTCCCTCCCATTTTTATTCAATTTCGGAATATCTAATTTTGTATATTTGAGTATATCACTATAATTTGCTCAAATCTATGTGGTTTTTATGAATTTTTTAAAAAATGGGATTGAAGCATATCATCAAAAAAGTTATACTGATAGCAGCAAATAAAGGTTTATACCAATCCCTGATAATTTGTAGACAAAAATCGGGGGTTAATATTAGGAGGTTGTTCATAAATGGCTTCTATTATGATACATTTAGAAACTGCCTGGCGGCTAATGCAGCCCGGCGGCATGTTTTATGGAAAAATCAGTGATCCAGGCGATTATTATTTGGGCGTAATCGCTCCAGACAGTGTAAACCTTGACGGCTTTGCTGAAAAGGAAATTCGCTGGGCAGCGCATCTTAGGGCGAAAACCCCAAAACAATGGTATCAAAATATAGGGGAATTTTATCAGAAAAAGAGGGAAAAGGCCAATCATGATTTCCTTCTGGGGTATTCTGTGCATAATATCACTGATGCCGCCTTTGATGAAACCCTTCATAATCCCATTTGGGCAGCAGCCAAAAAGGCTGATACTGCCAGAACTTATGAAAGTTCCAACGATGCAGGCTGGGCTGAGTGTTACCGTTATGATTATTTCCAGCAGGATAAACCCTGGTGGGTACAGGATGTCAAACCAGCTTTAGAATCTGCCCAAGCCCGCAGGATAAACAAAATTCCTGCCGAACTGATTGAACGTTACCGTCTTTATCTGCTGGACTCATATTTTGGAACATTGGAGAAAGATTTCCCAAAGGTGGTTATAAAAGAAATGGTCTGGCTGCTGGCAGATTACGTGGAATCCCAATGCTGCAAGATCCTTTCGGTTTGATTTGGTTATATATTTTCCCAGCCAGGCGTACTGTCCGCAACTTACAACTAGGGGGAGCACAGCAAAGCTGTACTCCCCCTAGAGCCAAAATTTTTAATCCGCTTTTAGTTGTATTTCCTTTTGGGATTATGCCCGCATCTTAACCAATGGTATCTTTTCCTCCCATATACATGCGAAGGGGCTGTGGGATTCTAACTGATCCATCCTCGTTCAAGTTGTTTTCCAAAAACGCAATCAACATTCTTGGCGGGGCTACAACTGTATTATTCAGCGTATGCGGGAAATAATTTCCCTTCTCCTTATTTTTAACGCGGATTCCAAGCCTTCTTGCCTGGGCGTCGCCTAAATTGGAGCAGCTTCCCACCTCGAAATATTTTTTCTGCCTTGGCGACCAGGCTTCAACGTCAACGCTCTTAACTTTCAGGTCAGCCAAATCCCCGGAGCAGCACTCAAGGGTTCTGACAGGGATGTCCAAAGAGCGGAAGAAATCGACCGTATTCTGCCAAAGTTTATCATACCACATGGGGCTTTCTTCGGGCTTGCAGACCACAATCATTTCCTGTTTTTCAAACTGGTGAATGCGGTAAACGCCCCGTTCTTCGATTCCATGGGCGCCGACTTCTTTGCGGAAGCAGGGGGAATAGCTGGTAAGGGTTTGCGGAAGCTGGGATTCATCCAGCATTGTGTCAATAAACTTGCCGATCATGGAGTGTTCGCTGGTGCCAATCAGATATAAATCCTCACCCTCGATTTTATACATCATGTTTTCCATTTCGGCAAAACTCATTACGCCAGTGACAACATTCCCGCGGATCATGAAGGGCGGGACATAATAGGTAAATCCCCTGTCAATCATGAAATCCCTTGCATAAGAAAGAATTGCGGAATGTAACCGGGCAATATCCCCGCAAAGGTAATAAAAACCGTTTCCGCTGGTTTTCCTTGCGCTGTCCAGATCAATCCCGTGAAGCCTCTCCATAATTTCTACATGGTAGGGGACTTCAAAGTCAGGAACTTTTGGTTCTCCAAAGCGTTCCACTTCCACGTTTTCGCTGTCGTTTTTTCCAATGGGTACAGAAGGATCAATGATATTTGGGATTACCATCATGCGCTTTTTGATTTCCGCTTCCCATTCGGTTTCTTTTTCCTCCAGGGAGGCAAGTTCTTTCGCAGCTTCTGCAACCTGGGCTTTCACCTTTTCGGCTCCTTCCTTTTCGCCCTTTGCCATTAACCCGCCAATTTGTTTGCTTAGGGTGTTGCGCTGCCCCCTAAGATAGTCGCAGCGTGTTTTTGCTTCCCTGTACTTCTGGTCTAATTCCAGGACTTCATCTACTAAGTGCAGTTTTTCATCCTGGAATTTCTTTTTGATGTTTTCCTTTACCGCGTCCGGGTTGGCGCGTACAAATTTGATATCCAGCATTTCAGTTGATTCCTCCTTGTTTATGATAGGTTCCTTTTAACAGGCAGCGCTGCATTGGAATATAAAAAAGCCTTTCCATCCCTATACTATGGGACGGAAAGGCTCCGCGTTGCCACCCAATTTGCAGCCTTGCAGTTAAGGCTGCCCCTTGAAAGCGGGATAAAGGCCGCAAACCCCCGGTTCATCGCCGGCAGCTCCAAAAGTGGATAACCCTGAACCGTCCGCCGGTTCCCACCTTGGAAAACGATTTTTCCCAAACCCGGCTCTCTGGAAGGACTTCTTTCAGGATATAGCTTTTTTCTTTGCTGTTTTTTTATTATATACGCTTTTTCGCTGTTTTACAAGGGCTTTATGAAGTTTTTTCTTGGTCTAAATTGCAATATCAAATAGGACACGAGAAAAGAGGTCGGAAGCAGAGGAAT
>CAOJXI010000163.1 GCA_948465665.1 uncultured Clostridia bacterium
TCGTTTTCAACTTCCTGGAGGAAGTAGAAGTACCGGAAATCAGCGAACCTGTTATTACGAAAACCACCTATGGACGCAGAAAGACGGCGTGACACTCGGTCACGCCGCCCTCTGCGGCAAATAGTTACTTGTCACTATTAAGCCTTACTATACGGCGCTTTTCTTTTGCCGGAAGGCTGTCAATAAACTTTTTAGCCGATTTTTTGATGATAATTTGATACATCAGTTAAGTCCCCACTCTTTTTTACATTCCTCCAAAGTAAATTCCTCGTCTTTGTCGGGGTCATTTTCGTAGTTTTCTATCATCCTTTCACAGAACAGGTCATCCTCTATTTCATCATCAAACTCTACCCCGCGAAGGAATGTCAGCAGTGTGCTGATTTTATATTCCGGCAAACGATCAATAATTTGCTTTGCCTGTTCTCTTTCACTCATCTAAAAAACCTCCCTTTATGCTGCTTGGTAATTTGTAAGAGATAGATGTTTCTATAAAAAGTATACCACACCTGCCGCCCAAATAAAATAAGGGCTTATTTCTTTTTATAAAATATCCTCCCAACGCTATTCCCGGCAAGAACGATGAATCCATAAATAAGCACATAAACCCATGCGGTTATATTGTAATAAATAAAAACCGTTGGGAAAAACAGCACCATAGCCAACAGGGTCAAAAGGGGTTCAAACCCTCTCCTGACGCCGCATATCACCCCGCAGACAAAGGCAGCCAGCGGGATCACACACAGCATCATCACCATTGCCATACCTGTATCCCTCATCAGGCAGGGAAGCAGATAAAAGTTTACCGCCAATGCAATGACATATGGAATCAGTGAAACAAATCTTTTTTTCATGTTCAATCAGTCCTCCAACAGAAACAGTTCTTCCACTGTTGTTTCCAGGCAACGGGCCATTTTCATCGCCAGTTCCAGGGAAGGGTTGTATTTGTCGTTTTCCACGGCAATGATGGTCTGCCGCGATACATCCAATTTTTCCGCCAAATCCTCCTGCCGCCAGCCTTTGGCTTTGCGGAATTCTTTAATCCGGTTCTTCATGCCCGCACACCCATAAGCAGGAAAGCGGCTCCTATTGTCGCAATCACACTAGTGACGGCACAGACCAGGATAATGAGTTTTAAAAGCGGTGCGGTTTCAAAGGAATCCTCGTCATCCTTTACAGCATTGCGGGTCATGATGAGCTGGGAAAACGTCTGAATCAAAGCCGCCGCCGTTAAGAGCATACAGGGAACCAGGTTCAGCCTTGTATGATAGACATATGCCCGGTAGCTTTCACAGAGAGACCATACAAGCAGGGCGGCGACCAGAAAAATATAAGAATTCCTCTGTGCCCGGAAAACAATGTGACGTTCCATTTCGTCCGGTTTATGGAAACCGAGCTTTTTCAAGAAATGTTTCATAGTGATGCCAATACCTCCTGACCGTTATTGAACCTATATCTATTATAGGTTCAAATGAATAAAATGTCAAGAGTTCTTTACTTTTTGGGTTTTAAGTGGATGGTTCAGATCACTTTTGGAGGTTCTGTGCAGAGATAACCTGTTCTAGCTCTCTGCTGGAATTGGTCTTTTTGCAGCTTTGCAGAATATATTCCGCAAAGCTCTCCCTGGACGAAATATCAAATCCTGTGCCGGGTGCCCCAAAGCCCGCGGGGGCAAAGGAAATTATCTGCGCTTCGGAAAAGTCCTTGTCGGCTTCTTCCTTTCGGAGCTGGTAATCGTCCGCTGTCAGTTTAATGGTACCGCTTTCCCGATAGATGGCTCCACCTTCAATGGCCCCCTCAAAAACGGATGCGCCAAGACAGAGCACCGGTTCAACTCCCTCTGGGGACAGGCGTATTTTCCGGTGCTATGGGTTGAGAGGGTGTGCCGGAAAATACCTTTTCAATGTTTTCATCTGTAAATTCATACCAGGCCGCGTCCTGCTTTTCTTCCTGCTGGGCCATGGCAGTGTTGTAGTTTTCCTCAGTGGCGGGTTGACCGTATACAAAGTAGCCGATTGATTCCCAATTATCCTCTGTTTTCCCGCTGATAAGCGTTTGGAGGATGTACTCATTCCTGGAAAAGCCGCCAGTGCAGATACCCCATTCCGTCGCTGTTGGATTGGAAAATCCATAGGTGCCGTCTGTTTTTAAAGATTCAAACTCCCTGTAACTCCGCGGATACCCTCCAACTTCGCCGTTTTCCCAATGGAGAACCAGGAAACCGCCCATATCTCCGGCAACATCCATAATTTGAAGGACGGCTTCATTTTCGCCGTCCCCATCCAAATCCGCCAGGGCAAACCGCCAAATTTTCCCATACTCACCGTTTGGGCTGAAAACTGCCGGGACTTCACTGATATTTACCGGGGAAGATTTCCCATCTTTGTAACAAGTGATTGGCTGTTCACCCAGCAGGGCGGAGCAGTAAGCCTCGTAAGCGCTTTTAGAAACCCTGTCCTGCGGCTGGGAAACAGTATTTAGATCCTGCGCACAGCCGCTTAACCCAAATACCAGCAGAAGGAAGGAAATCGGAAGGATACAGAGGCTTCTCCGGGACTGGAAACCAGGCTTTATTGAAAATTTTTTCACAGCAAATCCCCCTAAAAATTGTTAAATTGGTATTTTTATTATAGTTCAGCCCTCCCAAATATCAAGAGCACTGAACAATTTTTGGGATTCTTGACAAACAGATAAAAAAAGGTATAATAAAAATAGATGGGAACCCAAAGGCGGCTGTTCCCCTGCACTTGGTTACAAGAAATAACCGATACTTTGGTAGAGTGGGCGGTTATTTCTTGTTATTGTAAATTGTGATGATTGCAGCCGCAGGGCCGATCAGCACAAGGGTATACTGAAACAATAAGTCCCATGTAACCACATTTACCATCCCGCATCCCCTCCTTTCCACATAGACAATATGCCATGCAGGGAGAAAGGGGAATCAGGGGTAATAACAGAAATGACTCCCCTTTCCTAAGTGTAGGTACAGGGAAGCAGCCGCCGGCCCTCTATGAGAACCAACCTTTTGGATTCCGCATCTTGCCTTTAATATACCATAACTGTCGTTTCTTGTCAATTTGCAGAGAAAATTGTATGATAAAAAGACGTTGACCGGGCGTTTCGTGCGCTCTGCCAACGTCTTTTTCTGTATTTTGCTGTCTTCTAAAACTGAATCTTTTCTTCCAGATATGCTTCCAACTTATCAATCCCAATGCGTTCCTGTGCCATAGTATCACGGTCGCGGACAGTTACGCAGCAATCGTTCTGGGAATCAAAGTCGTAAGTGATGCAAATCGGGGTTCCAATCTCATCCTGTCGGCGGTAACGTTTCCCGATAGAGCCGGTATCGTCGTAATCCACCATAAACTTTTTAGAAAGCTGATCATAAATTTTCCCAGCATCTTCCCCAAGCTTTTTAGAAAGGGGCAGTACGCACGCCTTAAAGGGCGCAAGTGCAGGATGCAGCCGCAATACAACACGGGAATCCTTTTCATCCAGCTTTTCCTCGTCGTAAGCGTCACAGAGAAGGGCCAAAACCATGCGTTCCACGCCGACAGATGGTTCCACCACATAAGGGATATACTTCTCGTTTGTCTCCGGGTCAAAGTATTCAAGGCTCTTGCCGGAATGTTCCTGGTGACGGGAAAGGTCATAGTTGGTGCGGTCTGCAATGCCCCACAGTTCGCCCCAGCCGAAGGGGAATAGGTATTCCACATCTGTGGTCGCCTTGGAATAGAAAGATAGTTCTTCCGGTTCATGATCCCGCAGACGGAGATTTTCCTCTTTCAAGCCTAGGGATTTCAGGAAGTTTTCGCAGTAGCTGCGCCAATACTGGAACCATTCCAAATCAGTGTCAGGCTTGCAGAAGAATTCCATTTCCATCTGTTCAAATTCCCGGACGCGGAAAATAAAGTTGCCGGGAGTAATTTCATTACGGAAGGATTTGCCGATCTGCGCAATGCCAAAGGGGAGCTTTTTCCGGGAGGTGCGCTGGACGTTGGCAAAGTTGACAAAAATGCCCTGGGCAGTTTCCGGGCGGAGATAGATTTCGCTCTTTGCATCCTCGGTTACACCCTGGAAAGTCTTAAACATCAGGTTAAACTGGCGGATGTCAGTAAAGTTTTCGCTGCCGCACTCCGGGCATTTGATGTGGTTCTCCCGGATGTAGTCCACCATCTGCTCGTTTGTCCAGCCGTCAGCAGCCTTTCCGGTTGCGTCTTCTATCAGTTTATCGGCGCGGTGGCGGGTTTTACAGTCTTTGCAGTCCATCAGCGGGTCGGAAAATCCCCCTACATGGCCGGTAGCTACCCATACCTGCGGGTTCATTAAGATCGCGCTGTCCATACCTACATTATAAGGGGATTCCTGGACGAATTTCTTCCACCAGGCGCGCTTGACGTTGTTTTTAAACTCCACTCCCAATGGGCCATAGTCCCAGCTATTGGATAATCCACCGTAAATTTCGGAGCCGGCATATACAAAGCCCCGGTTTTTACAGAGGGTGACAATCTGGTCCATGGTCTTTTCGGTGTTTTTCATCTTTTGACCTCCTAAATATCTGACAGCCGCGGCAATGGCTTTGCCATGGCGGATTTGGTATATCCACTATTGTAATGGCTGGAAGCTGAAAAGTCAAGGAAACGGCGTTATTATCTGGAAAAAAAGGAAAAAGACATTAGAAGGTATGGAAATAGTCAAAGGTCAGGGCAGAAGGTTCCCATCCTGGATAGAAATCCTGTATTGTACCCAATGGCTGGGCGGGTCTATTTCGCAGGAGACAGACAGGGTGTCCTCTGAAAATTCATTTACAATAATCCCGTCTAATGCGATTTCTTTTGTTTGCCAAAGGAGTTCGCAGTCAGAGCCAAAGCAGGACAGCCGGGAATTTGAAGCCATAAACAACCTGTTCTGATAAATGTAAAAGTACCCAAAATACATATCGCATGAAAACGTTTTGATTTCCTTTGTGTACAAATCCACAAAGTATGCTTTATCACCGTTCCCAATACAAAAGTAATGCTGGAAAAAACATTCGGCATTAAAGGGATTCCAGGAATTGGGGTCGGTTTCTATTTCTAAAAAGGGGGCTGTATCCTTATTGATATAAAAGGTTTTCCCATATCCCCCTATAACCAGCCGAGGGGCTTTTGGCTGGTGCAAATCTGGATAAGGCGAGAAGGTGAACATAAATGATACCTCAATTTATAAAATGAATGATATGTACAGGATGTTTATTGTTACTGTGTCTGGAAAATCTCTTAAAGAGGATAAACAAACTCTTTTTGCGCCTGTTGATTATCTATCATCTGGGATATGCTTTAAGAGTAATAAGATACTCTTTAAAAGGTGGTATACAGATGAAGGATAGACAAGGCTTTGGCAGCCGAATTAAAGAGATGAGGGAACATAGGAACCTTACAATTGAACAAGCCGCAGAATTATGTGATTGTTCTGAAAGCACATGGAAACAGTATGAACGTGGTGAACGACTGCCAAGCGTACCAAAATTAAAAAGTATATGCTTAGTTTTGAAAGTGAAGCCGGAATATATTTATGGGTCGGAATTGGATGGATTGCAGGAGGACATTACAGAAATTGGACAACTGAAATTGAAAATTGAGCAGCTTCCCTCTGACGACATAGCCATAATCAAAGCGGCGGTTGAAAAACGATTGGAGTTATTGAATGGATAATGTTTATAGATACTTCATTTAAAATCCTCCATATTCTCTAAAATGTCTTCCACATACAATAAGGCGGAATAAATTTCTTCATCTGTTTTTTGGGGGAAAGGAAAAATCTTAAAATAGCCCTGTGCCTGCCCATAAGAATCCCGTGGGCTGGCCCATGCCACATAATGTGAATTGGTTCCTTGGTTATACTCCGCATTTTTCCAGGTCATATAGTATAGCTGTATTGCCTGTTCATCCGTTCCATATTCCCCGGTAACAATATTAAATGCTCTGTTGTCAAATAACATATAATTTTCATCTATTAAGTGAACTTTAGCCCGATAGGTGGGGATATATGCCCCTGGAAGTTCTGCCATTTCAGGGAAGGGGATTGAATGAAGGATAAAGTCATCAGGAGAAGTACACCAGAATTTATAGTTTTCATATGTTGGTTCGTAAGGATAATAGGAAAGAAATATAGAATTCCCATCCATGGCAGCATCAGAAAAAAGCATACCAGGATAAGGATATTAACCGACATTACAAGTTGTCTAAAAAACCGAAAGCGAGGAAGCAGAAATGACA
>CAOJXI010000164.1 GCA_948465665.1 uncultured Clostridia bacterium
GCAGCCATCCAGCAAACCAACGGTTTGCGGATGATGGCGTACCGAAAGCCGAAAACCATAAAATTTTTATCAAGTTCCAATTATGCAAGCAAAAAAACTATGAATAAGTCATTTACAGTATTTACTGAATGGCAAAATTGTTTTATAATTATTATATAATTGGTTAAAGAGGTGAGGGACATGAATTGTCCTTACTGCACAAAGAAAATGAAAAAAGGAAAAATCTATGCTGTAGGGAAAACAGTTCCCTATTGGCTGGAAGACGGAGATAAAAGGCGGATTGAGGATGTCTTTACCGGAAGGAGCCTTTTGCCCGTCCAGTCCTCTTTTATGAATCGTTTCCTCGAAAGTTATTACTGCCCGGACTGTAAGAAAATGATCTTTGACGCAGATATCCCGGAATCATAACAGATTGGAGATGAACCACTTGCTTTTAATTAAAAACTGCAACCTTATCGACATGGCAGGCACTTTTAAACAATCAAGGGATCTTTTAATTGAAGGGACTAAGGTTAAAGAAATTGCTGAACATATCCCGGAACAGGAGGGATGGGAAGTCATAGACGCAGAGGGAAGGCTTACCACCCCTGGCATTATTGACCCCCATAGCCATTTGGGAGTATCCGGTACCGGCAATATGGAGGGCAATGATACCAACGAAATGACCAGCCCTGTCACTCCCGGTTTGAGGGGGATTGACGCAATCGACCCGTCAGACCCAGCCTTTGGGGCTGCCCTGCGCAACGGCGTAACAACCATAGTCACCGGTCCCGGTTCAGCCAATTTAATTGGCGGTACTTTCGCGGCAGTCAAAACCGTGAGCGGGGAAAATCCCAGCCTTACCATTGAGGAATGTACCTTAAAAGCAGAAGCTGTCATGAAAATGGCGCTTGGTGAAAACCCGAAGTTTGCTTATGGGAAGCGGAACAAACAGCCTGCAACCCGTATGATGAGCGCCGCCATGCTCCGCGAACAGCTTATGAAGGCGAAAGACTATCACCAAAAATGGGACGAGTACCAAAAGAAAACTGCTGCCGGGGAGGAAACCGAACCGTTCCAGTATGATCTTGCCATGCACTCCCTGATGAGGGTTTTTGACGGCATGAACTGTAAAATCCATTGCCACCATGCCATAGACGCTATGACGGCTGTCCGCATTGCCGAGGAATTCGGGCTGCGGTATACTTTGGAGCATTTCAGCGATTGTTATTTGTTAATAGACGAGATTAAAAAACATAACTGCCGGGTTATTATCGGCCCGCTGTTCTATGGGAAAAATAAATTGGAATCCCATCGGAAGTCATTGAAATCCGCAGGGATTTTGGAAAAGAACAATGTGCTGTTTTCGGTTATGACCGACTGCGGCGTTATCCCTGTGGAAGCCCTTTTAATCCAGATGGCTTTGTTGATTAAGAACGGCCTGAGCTGGGAGGGAGCATTGCGGGCAATTACCATTAATGCTGCAAAACTTAACGATATTGACGACCGTGTAGGCAGCTTGGAACCCGGAAAGGATGCGGACGTTGTAATATGGAATGTGGAGCCCTTTGCTACTTTGAGCGAAGCAGGCATGGTAATTATTGACGGAAAAGTGAGGTATACCAAAAAGGAGGGCGAACCGGAAACCGATTATATAGGTTTATAATCGGCTCATTATCCGTACAGCTATATAAAAGGAGATGAACGGCATTGCTATTGATTCAAAACTGTAACCTGGTAAACATGGCAGGAATCTATGAGGAAAAATGCGATTTGCTGGTAGAGGGTTCCAAAATTAAGGAAATTTCCGGCAGAATTGATCCCCAGCCGGATTGGGAAGTTATCGACGCAGAGGGAAGGCTTGTCACCCCTGGTATTATTGACTCCCATTCCCATATTGGGTTAGAGCCTACCGGGGTAGGGGATTTTGACGGGAACGAGTATACCAACCCCGCCACCCCAGGCATCCGCGGGCTGGACGCACTGAATCCTGCTGATCCAGCCTTTGATGTGGCGCTGAAAAATGGCGTTACAACGGTTATTGCCGGCCCAGGCTCTGCCAATGTAATCGGCGGTACTTTCGCCGCCCTAAAAACTTATGGGAAAACATTAGATGAAGCGGTAATCAATCCTGAAATCTGCATGAAAACCGCTTTAGGCGAGAACCCCAAATTTGCATATGGCAAAAACCGCGGCAAGGCTCCCGCTACCCGTATGATGAGCGCCGCTATTTTCCGTGAACAGCTTATGAAGGCAAAGGATTACCGCGCTAAATGGCTTGAGCACAAGGCGAAATTGGATGCCGGAGAGGATGCGGGGGAATTTGCTTATGATCTCAATATGCACTCTTTGATGAGGGTTTTTGACGGAATGACCGTTAAAATCCACTGCCACCAGGCGGATGATATTATGACCGCTATCCGCATTTCTGAGGAATTCGGGCTGCGGTATACCCTCGACCATTGTACAGAGGGATACCTTATCCCCGAAAAGCTAAAAGAGCATAACTGCCGAGTCATTATTGGTCCGATTTTTGGCGGCAAAAGCAAGTTTGAGCTAAAACATAAATCTATGGACGTCGGCAGGATTTTAGAGGAAAACGGCGTGGATTTCTCCATTATGACCGATAACCCCGTTATCCCCATGGAAGGGCTTTTGATGCAGCTCGCCCTACTCCATAAGCATGGCATGAGCCGCCAGACCGCCTTAAAAGCCGTCACCATCAATGCGGCAAGAAATGTGGATTTGGCTGACCGTTTGGGCAGCCTGGAACCTGGTAAGGATGCAGATATTGTTATCTGGAACGTTGACCCGCTGGACACTATGAGCGAAGCAGGTATTGTCATTATTGACGGCAAAGTGAGATATGAGAAAAAGGAGGATGAAATTGATGTTGATTATAAAGGACTGTAACCTTATCAGCATGGCTGGCATTTATGAGGAGAAAAAGGATATCCTGGTGGAGAATGGGAAGATCGTAGATATTGTCGATTATGCTGACGAGGGAAATTACCCCAGCGCGGAGGTTATCAGCGCGGAAGGGAAAATCGTCACGCCGGGCCTTGTGGAACCGCACTGCCAGGTTGGCGTTGTAGAACAGATCTACCGCTTTGAGGGAAACGACGGCGACGAAATTGACGGGCCGATCCTTCCCCAGCTCAGGGCTATGGATGCAATTAACCCGGAAGATGAAGGATTTGAAATGGCTATTCGCGGCGGCGTAACTACTTCCGTTACCGGGCCCGGGAGTAACAACCTTATTGGCGGCACCTGCGCAGCTGTTAAGAGCAAAGGCAAGACCGTTTCTGATATGCTTTTGAAAGATGAAGTATGTTTCCAGTTCACCCTTGGAAGCGCTCCGAAAGCCGCCTATGGCTCCAAAAGCGTTAAAACCAGAATGGCAGAGGCGGCTTTGATCCGGGAGGCATTGATTAAAGCAAAGGAATACCATCGTCTGGTGAAAGAAGGCAAGACCCCGAAATTTGATATGAAATCCCAATCTTTAAGCCGGGTATTTGACGGTATGCTGGTCAAAATTACCGCCCAACAAGCGTATGACATTATGACCGGGGTCAGGATTGCGGAGGAATTCGGTCTGAATTATACCATTGACCGGGCATGTGAAGCCTATTTGATTCCCGACGAGCTGAAAGCCCACCAGGTAAAGCTGATTGTCGGGCCAACCTATGGCAGCAAAGGAAGCCATGAAGTCCGCAAACGGGACAGCATCATTGGCGCGAAACTGGAACAGGCGGGCATTGATTTTGCGGTTTCCACCGGCCATCCGTCACTTAATATCGAATATGCCAATATCCAGCTTGCCATGATGTTCAAAAAGGGCCTGAGCCGGAAAAAAGCATTGGAATCCATGACCATTGACGCGGCGTGGCTGTGCGGGATTGCTGACCGTGTGGGAAGCATTGAACCTGGCAAGGATGCGGATATTGTCATATGGGATGGGGAACCTCTTGATTTCTATGCCTCCCCTGAAAAGGTCTTTATTGACGGCTGCAAGGTACTGGGATAAACCATCCTTTTAAACGTGGTAGGAAACAGGATGGATAAATTGCCGCCCGGTAAAATTTTCAGGGCGGCAATACAGGTTCTGAGAGCCTATTCAGAATCTCCCCGTACACATTGAGATCCCGAACAGGTTCTAAGCCAAATTGGAAGAAGGTTTGTAAGGATGAAAACTATCCGGGGAAAAATCCTGCTTTGTATGACATTGACAGTGCTGGTTTCGCTGCTGACGGTGGGGATAATCGGTGTTGCCCTAAACTACATAAGCGCCATCAGTATCCTGCGGCAGACTATGACACAAACGGCTAAGGTTGCGGCGGAGCGGATTGAACAGGAACTAACCGCTTATACCAACGTAGCATGTGATGCTGGGTGTACCGCAAGGCTGGCAAATCCCACTGTATTCCCAGAAGACAAAAAGGCCATAATCGACCAGCTTGCGGATATCCACCATTTTGAGTATGGGAACATTATCAGCTCTGACGGGCAAAGCATATTTACAGGGATAGACTATACTGACCGGGATTATTTCAAAAGATCCATGCAGGGGGAAGTCCTTGTATCAGAACCAATAATAGCCAGGACGACAGGTGAGGTTTCAATTATCGTATCAGCCCCTTTATGGGAGGGCGGCGTTCCTAATACAAAGGCTGTTGGCGTTATTTTCTTTGTACCGAACCGCACATTCCTCAATGACATTGTTTCTACCGTACAGGTCAGCCCTAACGGGGCAGCGTACATTATCAACCAGCAGGGATATACCATTGCAGACAATACTATGGATACCATTTTGACCCAAAACATTGAGGAAGAAGCCAGGACAGATACTTCCCTTTCCCAATTGGCCGAAATCCATGCAAAGATGCGCGGAGGGGAAAACGGATTCGGCAATTACAGGATAAACGGTGCAAGCAAGTTTTCAGCCTATGCGCCTATTGAGGGTACGGATGGCTGGAGCATAGGCGTTACAGCACCAATTGACGACTTCCTTCAGACTGCAAAGGCCGGCATGTGGACAACAGGCATTTGTACGACTATTTCCCTTCTGGTGGCGGTATTGATTGCTTATCTGCTGTCTGTCAGGATTGGAAACCCCATTAAATCCTGTTCTGAACGCCTTTATGCTTTATCCAAAGGGGACTTGAAAGCTCCAACGCCAATGGTTCATTCCCGTGATGAAACTTCCATCCTTTCCAATGCGACAGGCAAGCTTGTCAGTGAGTTTACCACTATGATCAAGGACATGGATTATCTCCTGGGCGAGATGGCTTCCGGCAATCTGAGGGCATCAACCAAGGCGGAGGATGCCTATATTGGGGAATTCAGCGGACTTCTGGCATCTGCACGCAAGCTTGGGGCAAGGCTGAACCAAACCCTTGGCCCAATCAGCCAAGCGGCAGACCAGGTGGAAACTGGCTCCGAGCAGGTTGCCGCTGGCGCACAGGCGTTAAGCCAGGGCGCAACGGAACAGGCTTCTACCGTTGAGGAATTGGCGGCAACAATCAATAATATTTCAGCCCATGTGGAAACCAGCGCCAACCATGCCGAAACTGCCAACCAGCAGGCCAGAAGTGCTGCTGCTGATTTGGAACGTGGGCGAACAGAAATGTCCCGCCTAAGCGATGCCATGGAAGAAATCAACCAATCCTCTGGGCAGATTGGGCAAATTGTAAAAGCAATCGAAGATATTGCTTTCCAGACCAATATCCTTGCGCTAAATGCGTCGGTGGAAGCCGCCCGCGTCGGAGCAGCCGGAAAGGGATTTGCTGTTGTTGCAGACGAGGTACGCAACCTAGCAGGGAAAAGTGCGGAGGCTTCCAAAGGTATTACTGCACTTATTGAAACCGCTTTGCAGTCTGTAAAAAATGGGATGTCGATTTCTGAAGAAACAGCCCTCGCAATTGAGCAGGGAGTAGAGTCTTCCCTGAAAACTGCGGAATTGACAGGTGAGATTTCTAAAGCAGTACATGAACAGGCGAATTCGATCGCCCAGGTGAGCTTGGGGGTTGACCAGATTTCGGCAGTCGTACAAACCAATAGCGCTACTGCGGAGCAAAGCGCAGCCGCCAGTGATGAACTGTCTGGACAGGCGAAGATGCTTAAAAATCTTGTAAATGAGTTTCAGCTTGTCAAAGGCTAGGATGAAGCATATTTGCGGGAGAAAGCTAAGACGAGTATAAGCTGGGGCGGATTAAAAAGGTTTCGGGTCCAGGGGG
>CAOJXI010000165.1 GCA_948465665.1 uncultured Clostridia bacterium
ATAAAATTTAACGCTTGCTGAACTGCGGAGCGCGACGAGCCGCTTTGAGGCCGTATTTCTTACGTTCTTTCATACGAGGATCGCGGGTCAGGAACCCGGCTTTTTTCAGGATTGGGCGAACTTCGTCCCCTGTCTGAAGCAGAGCACGTGAAATGCCATGGCGGATTGCCCCAGCCTGACCGGACACACCGCCGCCTGCAACGGTACATACAATATCAAACTTTCCTGTTGTCTCTGTAAGCTCCAGAGGCTGACGGACAATCAGTTTTAAAGTTTCAAGGCCAAAATAATCGTCAATATTGCGATTATTTATTGTAATCTTTCCCTCTCCGGCATAGAGACGAACCCGCGCTACGGATTTCTTTCTCCTGCCGGTTCCATAGAAATAAGGCTTCTTATCATACATAGGCATAGAATTGGTCCTCCTTCCAAATTAACTTCCTGCTTACAGTTCCAGAGCTTCGGGCTTCTGCGCCGCATGTATATGCTCCGGCCCTTTATAGATGCGAACTCTGGTCATTTGGGCGCGTCCTACAGTTGTATTAGGCAACATCCCTTTGATTGCAAGCATCATGGCCTTTTCCGGGTTGCTGGCCATCATGTGTTTATACTGCACTTCCTTTAATCCGCCAAACCAGCCGGTATGATAACGGTAATACTTCTTTTCCAGCTTCTTACCGGTCAATATCGCCTTATCCGCGTTTACTATGATTACATGGTCTCCACAATCCGCATGTGGGGCATAGGTTACCTTGTGTTTTCCCCTCAGTACATGCGCCGCTGCTGCCGCTACCCGCCCCAGGGGCTTATCAGCAGCATCAATAACATACCATTTGCGGGTAATGTCCCCTGCCTTCGGCATATAAGTTGACATAGCAGATCCTCCTGAACTTTTTTATCTTAATGTTTTTTCATGTTTGTTGGGATACCCTATTTCTGAACGGGGGCAGAATCAGGTATCTTTCTTTTGCAAGCTTTATTATTATAATGGCTTTGCCAGCCGTTGTCAAGGGCAATGTCAAAATTTTTAATTTATTCCTGTGTTTACTCTCACTTTCTGCTTAAAACGCCCTCACACGTCCTTTTTCATATGGTCCAATTCTGTTTTTGTACTGCATTGACGGGAAACGAGAAAAAGGGTAAACTGTTAAAAATGATTTATTTTTAATGTGAGTTCTATGAAAAATTTTATGGTATTCTGCTTTAGGTACACCATTGTGGAAAACCTTCGGTTTATCAAAACCACATTATTTGATAATCTAAAATTACTCCCAAGGAGAATCCAAATGATTAATGAAAAAAGTCCTTCTTACCAGAAGATTCTTGGCCACATACGCCGCGCTTCCTCCGATTATTGTATGTTCTCCCCTAATGACCATATTGGCGTTGGAGTCAGCGGAGGAAAGGACTCCCTTGTACTTCTTCTGTCTTTATGGCGGCTTCAAAAATTTTTGGGAATTCCCTATACCCTCTCTGCAATTACAATTGATCCGCAGTTTAGGGGAATTCCTGCCAATATGCAGCCAATAGAACAGCTTTGCGGGGAACTCTCTATTCCATACTATGTAGAACGGACTATTATTGGGGAACTTGTTTTTCAAGTGCGGAAAGAGGAGAACCCCTGCTCCCTTTGTGCCCATATGCGGCGCGGGGCACTAACATCGGCTGCTGAACGTTTGCAATGCAATAAACTTGCCCTTGGACACAATTTAGATGATGCGGTTGAAACGTTTATTATGAATCTTTTATGGGAAGGCCGGTTAAGCTGTTTTTGTCCATTTACAGATTATAGTATTCCAGATGAAGGCTCTCCACATGGGACTGAAAAGGAACTCCGCCGTCTATCAATCATTAGACCGCTAATTTATGCCCAGGAAAAGGAAATCCGAAGGGCAGCGGCAGACTGCGGCCTTCCCTTCTTCAAATTAAATTGCCCAAATGATGGAAAATCAGGAAGGCAGGAAGCTAGGGAATGGCTGACCACCCAGGAAAGAATATATCCTGGATTAAAAAAAAGAATTTTTGGGGCTATGACGCGTGGACATATCAGCGGTTGGCGCGAAACTAAATAAGACAAAAAGAAAGCGGACAATCCAAACAGGACTGTCCGCTTTTTGCATGACCTGGACGGGAATCGAACCCGTGTTACCGCCGTGAAAGGGCGGTGTCTTAGCCGCTTGACCACCAGGCCATGGAAAACTCTATATAAAACCTCATTTGAGGATTGTTTTCAGAAAGTAGCGGCAACTGGATTTGAACCGGTGACACTTCGGGTATGAACCGAATGCTCTAGCCAACTGAGCTATGCCGCCATTCTTTCTATTTGCTTAGATACTCTGAAAGTCAGCCATCCCTAAGCGCGAATATTATTATAATGCAATGTCCCCGTTTTGTCAAGTGATTTTTTAAAATTTTTTCTGCCTCTTATTTAAAAAGCTCTTATGTTTATAAATCTTTTTATCAATGTTTTATTAGCTCAAAACCATTTTCGATATGTTTTAACTTCAAAGAAGCCTGGAAACACTTTTCCTTCTGGTTTTTCCCAAGACAAACTATACCATTAAATACCTGCTGGCCCTCTGCCCATCCAACTGTTGTAAACACCTCAGAACCAATTTTTGCTTCCTTTATAAAATGTATCAGAAACGCTGACGGCTGATATTCTTCCCAAATTTCAAATGGAATACAATCTAAAACCAAGTCCCCATAGACAGCATTATTTAAATGGCCATTACAGTCAGAATTGGAATAAGAAACTTTCAACGATACTCCTTCCCGGCAATTCTCCACAAAGGGTGGCTTCAGGGATGTAATCTGCTCCTCCATAGGATCGCTTTCATTTAATGGTGCGTAATTTAGTGTATATGGAAACGACAAGGGCCGCAGAATCTTATGGCTTTTGGGATTCACCAAAAGCCAGGCCGTGTACGCGCTCATTAACTGCACACCATCTAAACTTTCAATAGTGATATTCCGCCGAAACTGCGCTCCCTTTGGCGGAATCGGCCAAGTGGATATGATAACCTCGTCTCCTGCTGAAATCCCCTTGTGTAGTTCAATATATTCCTTTGACAACAAGAATACATACCCCTCTGCATAAAGTTTCCGAAACGTTATGCCTAAATCATCTAACTGGTCAGAGGCCGCTTGTTGAATTGCACGCATAATATAGGACAGCTTCCATTGATTGTGTATATCGCATTCTGGATAGGGTATCCGTATTCTTTTGGAGTACCGGCAGTTTATTTCTATGTTTTCTTTCACAGTCATTTTGATTTACCCCTTCCAGCTTTAAACTTTTAAGCAGTTTTATCCTTTGCCTGACAGGCTTCTCTTTTTACGGAATCCATTCTGTCATCATATAAGGAACTAACACAGAAGGGATTTTAATTCTCCCTTTTTTATCATAGTTATTTTCTGCTACAGCTGTAAAAATAGTATACCCTGACAGTTCTTCCACTTTACCAATCCAAATATCCTTTAATTTATCCAGCTTATCAAACTCCAACAAATTCTGTTTCATGCATCCAATATTGCATAATTCCAAATATTCCTGTTTCTCTGGCATCCAAAGATCCATCCGCCATTGAGAATGGGACTTTCCCCCTAACGCCTTCGGTTCCTGACGAATCATCCGGTATGGAACATTCATCTGAAAGAGAAACCTCTCCAAATCAGCAGATGTTCTCTCAAGCCATTCGTCAGCTTTATTCTCCTGGAATACCGCCTGAATGGTTGCATAGTATTTCCTTTCCTGAGAAATATACTGAATCGGCAGTTTACTGCCAGCCCCTTTTTCTTCTGCATATAATATCCATTTTAAAAAAGCAGAAAATTGATTGGGCTCCCCGTTTATAACCAATTCTGTATACCCATGGGTGGAAAACTCATTCATTAAACTGTCCCAAACTGAGCGAAATAATTTTGCACTTGGCCCAGATATCCAACCGCTACGCCATATGCCAAGATTACATCCCGCTTTTCTCCAAGGAACATCTGCACCATCTTCGGGCCTCTCAACTGAAGGGGTGGATGTTTCACGTGAAACCTTATCTACAGTTTCCTCAAATGGCTCTTTTCTCACAACCGCCTTCAGCTCCTCCCTTTCTATTTAGCGGTCTCATTAAATGAATTATATACGATTATCCCAAATGTCCAAAAACCTCCTGTGTTAATCCCTGTAAATCCTCTTTGGAATAAAACTCAATATCCAATACCCCTTTTCCCTGGGAGTACCGGACAGATACCCGCCGTCCTAATGCCTCTGACAAGGACAATTCTACCTCCCGAAAATAAGGCTCTCTTTCTTTCGGTTCATCTTCAGGGGTAACTGAGATATCCAATGAGGAATCATTTTTCTCTGAATCCCGGAGTTTTTTCCCAATCCGTTCAATTTCCCGGACGCTGGCATTTCCCCCGGCTGCCCTCCTTGCAGTTTCTATCATAATATCCTGCTGCGGAATGGAAAGCAGGGCGCGGGCATGTCCTGCCGAAAGAACCCCTTCTTTTACCATATCTGCCACAGGCGCGGGAAGATGGAGCAAGCGCAGGGTATTTGTAATAGAAGAACGGGATTTCCCGACCCTGGCGGCAACTTCTTCCTGCGTCAGCCCATACTGCTCCATCAGGGATTGGTACCCCGCTGCTTCTTCCATTGCATTTAAATCCTCACGCTGAAGGTTTTCAATTAAAGCAATTTCCATTACTTCCTGGTCGGACATTTCCCTCACAATAGCAGGAACTTCCGGTATGTTTGCCATTCGGCAGGCTCTCCACCGTCTTTCACCGGCTATAATCTGGTATCCTCCTGTTGCCAAGGGGCGGACTACTAAAGGCTGGAGAACCCCATGCTGCTGAATGGAATCCGCCAATTCAGCCAAACTGTTTTCATCAAAATGGCGGCGCGGCTGTGAACGGTTTGGCTCTATCTCCGATACCCGCAACATAATCGAAGTTCCATCGCTGGTATTATTATCTAAAAATACTGCGTCTAATCCTCTGCCAAGCTTCTCCTTTACCGCCTTTCCCATAGCCGCCCTATACCTCCTTATTATTTTGAATAATCTCGTTGGTTAATTCACTATAGCTAATAGAACCCTTGGAATACCGGTCATAATAATATACCGGTTTTCCAAAGCTGGGCGCTTCCGATATTTTTACATTTCGCGGGATAACTGTCTTGAAAACCTTTTTAGGAAAATATTTTTTGACCTCCTCTACAACTTGCGTTGTAAGGTTCAAACGTCCATCATACATTGTAAATAAGACACCTTCTATTTCTATTGCTGGGTTATAAAGGCGTTTGACCTGGCGCATAGTAGACATTAACTGAGACAATCCCTCTAATGCGTAATATTCGCATTGAATGGGAATTAAAATAGAGTCACTTGCTGTAAGCGCGTTTAATGTAATCAATCCCAATGACGGCGGACAGTCTATAATGATGTAAGAATAGCGATCTTTTGCTGGAAGAAGCGCCTGTTTCAGCCGGTTTGTCCTATCCTCCAGATCTACCAGCTCTATTTCTGCTCCTGCCAAACGCATATTTGATGGCAGAATGTCCACATTTTGATATGCCGTTTTTTGGATTACATTTTCCAAAAGTGTTTCATCCATCACCAGTAAATCATAGGTGGACATTGTCACCTGGCGCTTATTGACCCCCATTCCGCTGGTTGCGTTTCCCTGCGGATCGATATCCACCAGCAAGACCTGTTTTCCTTTTGCCCCCAAACACGCCGCCACACTTACTGCTGTTGTTGTTTTTCCAACGCCGCCTTTCTGGTTTGCAAAAGAGATAATTTTCCCCATTTTTTTGTCCTCCTTCCCTTTTTCTATGTATCCTCTTTTCAAATTATAGCACATCCCGGAATACAAAGGAAGGGATTTTCTCAAAAACTGTAGGAAAATGTTTCACGTGAAACATAGAAATACGGCAACCCCATTAGAAAAGGGCTGCCGTATTTCAGGGAAAAGGATAGAAAGAAACCGGATAGGGAATGTATATCACAAAGGGGCGTCCTGACCAAAGATTTCCCTTTGAGATCAAAATAAATAATGTGAGTTTTTGATAAAACTCATTTGCGGGGGTAAGTTAAGATGAGTACGAGCTAGGGCGGATTAAAAAGGTTTCGGGTCCAGGGGACTTTCCTAAAAAGCCCCCTGGTCGCGCCCGCAGGCGCGAAATACCCCAGCAGGCT
>CAOJXI010000166.1 GCA_948465665.1 uncultured Clostridia bacterium
AGGTTTCCGTTTGTTTTCAGCCTGCTGGGGTATTTCGCGCCTGCGGGCGCGACCAAAGGAACTTTTTAGGAAAGTTCCTCTGGACTCTTCAAACCTTTTTAATCCGCCCCAGCTTGTACTCATCTTAGCTTACTCCCGCAAATAAGCAATTCCCATTTAAGAAAGGAGCTTTCTACTTATGAACAAAAACTGGAAACGCACTCTTTGCCTATTATTAGCATTATCCACCGCAAGTATAGCAGGGTGCAATGGAACATCCTCCACCGCGCCAACCCAATCCGCATCAGGTTCCACGCCTGCCCAAACCCAATCCACATCTGGCAGCGCGCCCTCTGCCAGCACCCCGCAAACTTCCGGTGAAACCCCAACAATCCGGGTACTTATGCAGGCCCGCGCCGAAGGCCCCATATCAAATGACATGCCCTTTATAAAGAACATCAGTGAAAAAGCGGGCATAAACTTCAACTGGGAATTAGCGCCCTCTGACGCAAACCAGTACACAGAAAAATTCAATATCCTGGTAGCCTCCGGCGATATCCCCGACCTGATGATCCATCATGATATGAACGTACTCAACAACGGCGGCGTAAACAAAGTTTTTGAAGACCTACTCCCATGGGTTGACTCCAGTATGCCCAATATCCAGAAGCTGTTCAGTGAAAGGGACGGCATGAAAAAGGATATCATGACCGACGACGGTCATTTATATTACCTGCCGCGTCTGACCGCAGTAAGGACTTTTGGTATGTTCCTGGTACGTGAGGACATCGTGAAAAAGGAAGGGCTGTCTATGCCCACGACCACAGACGAAATGTATGAATTTCTGAAGTTTTTCCAAACCTACGACTTGAATAAAAACGGCCAGCAGGATGAAATCCCCTGGACATGCCGCGGCAAGTTCAATGATTTGAACGGGTTTATGGAACCCTTTGGGGTGTATATTAAGGACGCATTTTTTGAAGAAGGCGGCCAGGTAAAATATACCTATTCCGATCCACGTTTTCTGGAAGGGCTAAAATATGTCAGCAAACTGTACGGGGAAGGGCTGATTGACGCAGAATATTCCACCAATGATATGAAGGTATGGGAATCCCGCCTAACCAATGAACTTTCGGCTATCACCTATGATAATTTTGTCCGTATCGACTACCTGAACAACCTGATTAAGCAAATCAACCCAGAAGCGGAATTTGTCAGCATCCCTCCGCTGAAAGATCAAAACGGCAAACAAGTCACAAAAGAACAGCAGAACAAATATGGAAAAGGTACTTCTGTCAGCGCTAAGAGCCAGTATAAAGAACAAATCATCCAATTTTTGGACTGGATTCACAGCGAAGAAGGACATATTGCCACAAACTTTGGCATAGAGGGGGAAACCTTTGTCCGTGAAAATGGAACCTTCAAGTATACTGACCTTGTTATGAAGGACCCGGATAACGCCGGTATGTCCAAGCTGATTCTTTTAGGTTTCCGCGATATGTGGCCTTACCGTTCTGATATTGCCTATGAAAACGCCATGAATTCCGATAATCAGAACGCCCAGCGCGACGCATACGAGCAGTATGTATCTGGAAACAAATGGCCGACCACCCTTACCTTTACCGAGGAAGAACGCGGCGTTATTAACACTACCTACCAGGAAGTCAAAACCTACACCGATGAAATGATTAACCAGTATGTCATGGGGATTGAATCCACGAATAGTTTTGACGATTACCTTGCAACGCTGGAAAAATTAGGGCTTCCTGAAGTTTTAAAGGTTCAGCAGGCTGCCTATGACCGTTATCTTGCCAGATAATCAATACTGTGGCATAATAAGGGAAACGAAAGCAGGCTTTGCGGGGAGGGCGTGCAGCCCTCCCCTTTTTCTTGAAAGGAGAAACAGCCATATGAAAACCCTTCACAACCCTATTCTTCCTGGTTTTTATCCTGATCCTTCCCTTTGCCGGGTCGGAGAAGACTACTACCTTGTCACCTCTACCTTTGAATATTTTCCCGGCGTGCCGGTATTCCATTCCCGCGACCTGGCGCACTGGCGGCAGATTGGGTACTGCCTGGATCGTCCCTCCCAGCTTCCTTTAGATGAGACAGCCCCCTCAAAGGGAATTTATGCGCCGACCATCCGGTATCATGAGGGAACCTTCTATATGGTGACAACCCTGGTACAAGATGAAAATTACTGGCATAATGTTAATTTCTTTGTTACAGCAAAAGACCCCGCAGGCCCATGGTCGGAACCTACTGTTATTGAAGGGGCGCAGGGGATTGATCCTACACTGTTCTTTGACGGCGGAAAGGTTTATTATCTGGGGAATATGCGCCCGGAACCGGAAAATACAGGCTCTTCCCGTTATATCTGGCTTCAGGAATTGGATATTCAATCAGGCAAGCTGTTAGGGGAGCGCCATATCCTGCGCACTGACGGCGCGGTATATAATGCCTCTGCCCCGGAAGGCCCGCACCTTTACCATATTGGGGAATACTATTATTTAATGATTGCAGAGGGCGGAACCTCTATGAACCATGCAGTTTCCATCTTCCGCAGCCGTTCCCTTACTGGGCCTTATGAGGTCAACCCCCGCAACCCGGTTTTCACCCACCGCAATTTCTCAAGGAAAAGCGAAATCAACAGTACCGGCCATGCAGATTTAATCGAAACGCAGAACGGCGAATGGTGGGCGTTTATGCTTGCATCCCGTCCAGACGGAGGAGCTTTCCGGCGTTTGGGAAGGGAAACCTATGCTGTCCCAGTTATCTGGGAAGACAAATGGCCGGTTTTCAGCCCTGATACCGGACGTATTGAATTCAGTTTTCCAGCCCCCAACCTGCCGGAACACCATTGGCCAAGCCTCCCCGCCTGCGAACAATTTGACAGCCCCGCGCTGCCGTACCCGTTCAGTCTTTTGCGGACTCCCAGCACAGAATTCCCACCCTATTCTTTAAAAGAACGTCCAGGATTCCTGCGGCTGTTCTGCCGTCCCCAAACCCTTGCAGAATATCATTGCCCTGCCTTTGTAGGCCGTCGGCAGCAGCATCTTTCTTTCTGCACCCAAGCCCGGATGGAATTTAAACCCGCCCAGGAAGGGGAATGGGCAGGGCTTGTTATCCTGATGAGCGCCGGATACCACCTCCGTTTTGAAACAGGGCTTTTAGATGGTGAAAAACAAATCCGCCTTGTCCAAAGGATAGCCGGACAGGAAACTGTTACTGCCTGCCTTCCCTGCCAGGCAAAGGAAATATTGCTTCGGATAGAGTCCGCAGGGACAGACTGCGCCTTCTCTTTTGCCGCGATCGGTGAGGATGGGTTTATACAGCCCTGGAATGTTTTAGCAGAAAATATATGCCTTTCTCCATACAGCGTCAGCGAGGCTAACCGTTTTACCGGGACATTCCTTGGAATGTATGCAGCTTCTAATGGAAGGGAAAGCCATTCCTTCGCTGATTTTGATTGGTTTGAGTATCAAAAAATTTAATAGAATTTAGTTACTTTTGACCATCCAGACATTTTCAGGGAATGTCTGGATGGTCATTTTGCTTGCATCCTCTCTTTTCTTTTGGTATAATAGTCTATAAAAGAAAAACTTGATTCAGGAAATTGGGCAGATTTAACATATCCTTTTTTTGAAAAGGGAGGGATGCAGCTATGCCATCCTGGAATGAAAACCTTTCCGGTACTCTTAAACTGTTTCGTCGGGACAGTATTTTTGTCCGTTTAATGGTATTGATAAATGTCTTAATTGTTTTATGTGTGACAGTTCTGGGGATGCTGGTCTACTCCATCTGCAACCGCCGGATTATGGAAGTAGTCAACGACACCAATCTCCAGCTAACCCGCCAGGCACAAAGCGAGGTAGAAAACCACCTTGCCAAACTGGATCGGATGACCTTCCAACTGGCAATGGAAAGCAATCTGAAAACAGCCACTTACAGCAGTTTAAACAACAACTATTTTCAGCTTGCCTGCCAAAAATCAATTGCCAGTATTTCCAATTTGGACGAAGAAGGGGAAAACCTGTGGATATACCTTTCAAAGACCAATACAGTCCTAAACCGGGATTCCAAATACAGCACATCGCTTTTCTTCACAAAAATAAACCCTTACAGCAACACGCCTGAATTATCGGCGGTCAGCCAGTCCCATCCGCAGTTCCTCTACTGGGGGCAGCAGATGAAAGAAGACGATATTGGGCAAAAGGCCCTGTGTTTTGCCCGTTCCATACCGATTGACTCCAATATTCCCACAGGTATGATAGTCCTCAGCCTGTCCTCTGACCAGCTGCGGCAGTCTTTGGGGAATCCCCAAGAAGCGCCGTATTCCTCCTATTATGTTTTGGACAGCGGCGGCAATATCCTAATCAGCAGCCCTTCCGACTTCTCCCCTTCTGAATCTGAAGTGCAGCAGCTTTGGAGCAAGATTAACAGGGATATTTCAGAGGGCTGCCAGATCAGCGAATCAAATAATACAGATTATCTGACAACCTATTGCGTTTCAAGGGATTACCAGTGGACATATTTGGCAGTTACTCCGCTTTCCTTTATCTATCAAAGTTCCGCCAATATTAAAACAACTACCATTGTAATCCTTGTAATTGCCCTTATCCTCAGCCTGACCCTTTCTTACCTGCTGACGATCCGGCTGTACCAGCCTATTTGCAGCATTGTTGCCTTAATCCGTTCGCTTTCCGATAAAAACACCCGCTCTGACCTGGAAATTTCCGGGAATGAGTTATCCTTTATCCAGCAGATCATTAATTCCGCCTACCGTGAAAACCACCTTCTGCATGTCCTCTATGAAAAAAACAAGCCGTTCCTCCAGGATAATTTACTAAACAGTTTAATCTCCGGCAAGCTTTCGGCTCAGGATGCAACTGAACGGTGCGAAGAACTGGGAATCTCCATGAGCGGGGCGCAATACTTAACAGTTGTTTTAGAATTAGATTTATATGGAACCCAGCATTTTTCCCGCCGCCAAAGCGGGCAAATTGAAAGCTCTTTGAACCAACTGGCATTGGAACAGGGAAAGGAGCTGTTTTCATGCCATACCTTTCCCAAGGACTATAAAACATTTGTCGGCCTGTTCTGCTTTTTTCAGGATTCCAGGGGGTTCCAGGAGATGGACAGCCTGCTTCGGAAAATGCAGGATATTCTTCAAAATGCGTTTGGCACTGTTGTTTCTGTTGGCGTTGGGGGATGTTACAGCAGCATTACACAATTCAATATGTCCTTCATTGACGCTTTGGCAGCGCTGAAACACTGCGAAATACGCGGAAAGGGAAGTGTGATTTACATTGACGAAGTGAAAACCCTTCCTGGCCCGTCTTTCATATACGCCATTGGGACGGAACAACAGTTAATCAACCTAATCAAAATCGGGGATATTTCCCGGCAGCGTGCCCTTACAGAACAAATTATAGCGGAAAATCTGTCAGAAACACAGGCTACACCAGAACGGATTCAAAATTTATTTTACGCCTTAATTGGGACTGCTGTAAGGACTATCTATGAAATACGTTCTACTACAGAACAAATTTTCCCGGAACAGCCTGATTTGTATAAAGCGCTTTCCGATAAACAGGATATTGAACAAAAGAAAGAAGTCGTTCTTTCCATTTTTAAAGAGGTAAGCGACTATATCCAACAGCAGAACCAAAACCAAAGCCAACAGTTAATGCAGAAAATTGACTTTTTGATCCGTCAATCCAATGGAAATATTACCCTTGCGGAAACTGCCGATACTTTGGGGATTTCATATACTTATTTAAGCAGTATCTTTAAAGAGATTTCCGGTGAGGGGTTTGTGGGGTATGTGAATAGTTACCGCGTCAGATATGCTCAGGAGCTTTTGGCAAACCGTTCCTTGAGTATTGCGGAAATTGCTTCAATTACTGGTTTTGGAAGCGCCAATACTTTTATTAAGGTGTATAAAAAATATTATGGCGTTACCCCTGGAAAGTATAGGGAAACACTTTAGGGTAAGTACAGGCTACAGCAAATTAAAAAGGTTTGAAGAGTCCAGAGGAACTTTCCTAAAAAGTTCCTTTGGTCGGGTCCAGGGCAGACGGCCCTGGTCGTGCCCGCAGGCGCGAAATACCCCAGCGAGCTTAAAGCCAAGGTAAACCTCGCCTAGAGGCTGATAACTAACCACTTCGTCAGTATTCAAAATCAAAAGCCCGCTGGAAT
>CAOJXI010000167.1 GCA_948465665.1 uncultured Clostridia bacterium
CGACCAGGGGGCTTTTGAGGAAAGCCCCCTGGACCCGAAACCTTTTTAATCCGCCTTAGCTTGTACTCGTCTGAGGTTTCTCCCCGCAAATAAGCTTTATCAAACTCACATTATTTTATCATTTTTACAGTCTGTTTTCCAGGGACAGCTCCTATATGTCTTTATTTCCCATTCAGCTCATCAAGCATTTTATCGCCTTGGATGCTCTTCCAAAACTTTTCATAATCCGCATATGCCTCATCAATTGTCTGGGAGCCAAGGACAATTTTCGTAGCCATTTCATACAGGTTAGAAGTATAGGTAGCAACATTCTCATCATACAATGTAGATTTGCCCATAGGAATCTTTACAATTGGGCCAACATATTCCGGGGAAAGCGCTTTATTGATGTAATCGTTGTTCTTTTTCAAAGTCTCAGGGGTAACGCCTTCAAAGCTGAAGGGGAGGGCGGCAACATCAATGCTGGGCCAGCCGGCGCTTACATCGCTGACATTGATTGTATAGCCAGCGGCGGCAGCGTCTTCCCTGGGGATTAAAACGCCGTCTTTAATGTCATAATGAACACCTTCCACGCCAGTGGTGTATAACAAACGTCCTTCTTCGGTAAAGAACAGGCAGTAAAGAACATCCATAGCAGCATCAGGGTTTTCGCATTTTACAGAAACACAAGCCGCCTCGTTGCCGGATTCGTTCAGGTTGCCGGAAGTCCCGTTAGGGCCGACCAAAGTAAAGCAGGGGATAAAGTCCGTTGCTTTTTCCACTGATTCAGAGGATTGGCAGTAATTCAGGTAACGCCCGTAATAATCAATGTCAGAAGCAGTTTTTCCGGTATAAATCTTTTCACGCATGTTAGAGTTTTCGTTGGTGATAAACTCAGAATCCATCAACCCCTGATCATAAAGGGATTTAATGAAGGCAAAAGCGTCTTTCATTTCCTGGGTTTGGATGCCGTCATAGTAAACGCCGTTTGCATCAGGCAGAATTCCGCCATATGCGCCAAAGGCATTGTAGAAGATTTGGAAGTTGATGATATGTTTCGGGAAGGAGAAAGGAATTGTTTCTGATTTATTTACCTTTGACAGCTCAGCAATAAATTCATCGGTAGTCATGGAATCTTTGATGTTCATGCCATATTTGTCAACCATATCTTTGCGGAACCAGAAAATTTTTGTATTGCCCTTTCCCAAAGGCAGCCCGTAAATATCGTCGCCGGATTGGTACATGGTTAGGTCAGTGTTCTTAGCTGCTGCAAATCTTGCGTCATCATTGATATATTTGGTCAGAGGTGTTAAATAACCGCGGTTTGCAAACTGTCCAACATAATCCCATGCCTGCTGGGGGATGAATATGTCGGGATAATCTCCAGAAGCAAGAAGCACATTCAGTTTTTCCATATAGTCATTGTGTGTAGGGGCGATCATTTCAATTTTTGTGTTGGTTGCCTTTTCAAGTTCTTCTGTGAATTTCTGCATATGCCCGTCGTCTACGCTGACACCCCAGCGGATTTGGCTCATGCACAGGGATAATTCAACAGGCTCTGATGTGGAAGCAGCAGGGGAGGACGGCTGGGAAGAATTAGGGGTACTGGCTGACACGTTCCCGCTGGACGAGGGGGCGGGAGTGCTGGAAGAAGTACTGGGACTGTCAGAGGAACAGCCTGCCAGCGCTGCGGTACAGGCCGCTAAAGCTAGTATAGATGCTAAAATCCTTTTCATCATAAGGTTTCATTCCTTTCATTTGTGTTCCAGAAAAATTGTGATATATGGACAGCCCCACGGCTGCGGGTAGGTATCAGCTAAGTTTTGTATCAGCCCTTGACTGACCCCAGCATCAGTCCGGAAATAAAGTATTTCTGGATAAAGGGATAAAGCGCCAGAATGGGAAGCATGGTAATTACCATAACAGCCATCTTGAAATTGTTGACCTGGACGCTGAAGGTTCCCTCGCCTTCGCTCTGGAAAATTAATTGCCGGAGTAAAACCTGGAGGGTGTATTTTTTGGATGAATTGATAAACATAATTACTTCAAAGTAACGGTTCCAGTGGCCTACTGCATAAAACAGGAGGATAGCAGCCAGGATTGGCACAGAAATGGGAAGGACAATGCGGCATAGGATTCCTAACTCACTGCATCCGTCCAGCCGGGCAGATTCCATAAGGCTTTCCGGCAGGGAAGCAAAAAAGTTGCGCATTAAAATAAGGTTATAGGTGGTAATCGCCATGGGGATAATAAGAGCTGCATATGTATCAATCATGCCCATTTGCCGGATAACCATGTAAAAGGGAATGATCCCGCCATCTACAACCATGGTCAGCAAAACTGCGTTCATAAAGAAATTTCGGAATACTAAATCCCTCTGGGCTAAAGCATATGCCATGGTAGTGGTCAGCGCCATGGAAAGCGCGGTTGCAGCAATGGTTACGCCAATGGAACGGAGGAACGCCCCCATATAACCGCTGCTGGAAAATACCGCCTGGTAGCTGCCCAGGTCAAAGCCCTTTGGAATAAAGACAAAGCCTTCTGCAGCAGCAACTTCGTTGGTGGAAAAGGATGTAATGACGACCATCCATATAGGTACAGCAATCGCAAGGCAGACCAAAAGCATAAACAATGCGTTCAGTACAAGAAAAAGCTTACGGGATTTACTGACTTTCAAAGAGGTTCCTCCTTCCTAAATGATTTGTTCGTCAAGAACCTTTTTGCTGAACAGGTTGCATCCTAGAATAAGCAGCACGCTTACAATAGAAGTAAACAGCCCGATAGCAGTAGCATAACCGACATTCCCCCGGTTTAACCCCTCTACATATGAGAAAGTACGGAGAACGTCTGATACATCCATAACAGCAGAGTTATACATAACCAAAATCTGTTCAAACATCTGCATTACACGCGAAAGGGTTAAAAGCAGGACAGTTGCAATTGTATTGCGGATTCCGGGAAGGGTGACATGCCAGGTTTTCGCCCAATATCCAGCCCCGTCAACTGCTGCTGCATCATAAAGCTGGGTATCAATAGACGAGATAGCAGCAATATAGATAACCGCTCCATAGCCTGCGCTTTTCCAGACTTCAGTTCCAACCAAAACTGTCCGAAACCATTTAATGGATGCCATAAAATAAATTGGTTCGGAGATAGTTCCCATAGATACCAGCGCTTTATTAATAATCCCGTCGCTGGGCGCAAGCATCATATTGAATAAACCGCCAACTACCACCCAGGAAAGAAAATGGGGAATATAAATTACAAATTGGGCGGCCTTTTTGGCAAACTGGTTTTTCAATTCGTTTAGGCTAAGGGCCAGGATAATAGGCACAGGGAAATAAAATACCAGGTTATAAAAACTAAGGATCAGGGTATTACGAAAGGCCCTCCAGAAGTTAGGGGACAGGAACAGCCTTTGGAAGTTTGCCAAACCGGTAAAACGGGGTTTTGCCACAGTCCCATAGTTTGTAAAGGCATTGACAATAAACCGCAGGGGGTAGTATTTAAAAAGGATAAACCAGATTACGCCAGGGATAACCAGCATAAAAATATATTTCTGTTTGGAAAAACGTTTTAAAAAGAGCTGCCATCTGGATTTATGGGTTCCGCCTTTGGGCTGGGTTAAAGCTGTTTTACTTGGCAAACCTCTCCACCTCTTTCTTTAAAAATTTCGGTTATAATATATTTCAGACGAATTTAAAACTTTATGTTAATATTATATAGTTATTTTCACAAATCACAATGACATAAAGACGTAATTTATGTACTCAATTTTGACTTCTTTGCCATACAGTAACTATTTAATGAACAAATTAATTTTATAAAACGGCGGAACCCATACAAATCCAGTTGACAATTCATGAAAAAAGTTGTACCATAAGCTCTAAAGGCGCTGAAGGGAATCAAAGGGACTGTATTCCTGTTGCAGAGAGCTGCCGGTTTGGTGGAAGGCAGCCGGGAACGTCCTATAACTCCTCCCCAAGCCTCTTTCCCGAAAGGTATTCCCCATTAAGGAAAGGCGGATTCTCCCCCGTTATCAGGAGCCGTATTAAAAAATACGGGTTAAGGTGGTTCCTGTGCAGGCAGGGACAACGGGAGTGGTAACGCGGAAGCAGGTCAAATCTGCCTTCGTCTCTCTGAATAGGAGGGGCGAAGGCGTTTTTTATACCCTTCCTTATATCAGGGCAATTTATGCTAATATCATAATTAAGAGCAGGAGGAAAACGAATGGGAATGACAATGACACAGAAAATCCTTGCTAAAAAGGCGGGCTTGGAAAAGGTGGAACCCGGCCAGTTAATTAATGCAAAAGTTGACATGGTTCTGGGAAATGATGTCACCACTCCGGTGGCAGTTACAGAATATGAAAAGGCTGGGTTTGGGCCAGTATTTGACAAGAACAAAGTCTCAATTGTATTGGATCACTTTACCCCAAATAAGGACATCAAAGCCGCCCAGCAATGCTTAATCTCCCGCAAGTTTGCATGGGATCAGGGGATTGTTAATTTTTATGATGTAGGGGAAATGGGAATAGAACATGCCCTTTTACCGGAAAAAGGGCTTGTAGCCCCAGGGGAATTATGCGTTGGGGCAGACTCCCATACTTGTACTTATGGGGCTCTGGGGGCATTTTCCACTGGGTTTGGCTCTACAGATATGGCTGCGGCTATGGCTACCGGGGAAATTTGGTTCAAAGTTCCATCTGCACTTAAATTCAACCTGATAGGCAAACCTGCCCCCTATGTCAGCGGGAAAGACATTATCCTCCATATTATTGGCATGATTGGGGTAGATGGGGCGCTGTATAAGTCCATGGAATTTTTCGGGGACGGGTTAAAATACCTTTCGATGGACGACCGTTTCTCCATGGCAAACATGGCAATAGAAGCAGGCGGCAAAAATGGAATCTTTATGGTGGATGATATTACCCTTGAATATGTAAAGGGCCGTGTAAACCGTCCATTTGAAGCGGTTAGCCCGGATCCCGACGCGGAATATGACCAGGTTTATGACATTGACTTGTCTAAGCTGGAACCTACAGTTGCTTTCCCACACCTTCCAGAAAATACAAAAACCATTTCCCAGGCTGAAGAATGTAACGTTGAAATCAATCAGGTTATCATTGGTTCCTGTACAAACGGCCGTTTGGAGGATTTAAGGGCTGCGGCAGAGATACTGAAAGGCCGCCATGTTGCAAAGACCTGCCGTACAATCGTTATTCCTGCTACACAGCAGATTTATCTGGATGCTTTGAAAGCCGGTTATCTGACCACCTTTATTGAAGCCGGGTGCAGCGTATCTACCCCTACCTGCGGCCCCTGCCTGGGCGGGCATATGGGGATTTTAGCAGCAGGGGAAAGGGCACTGGCTACCACGAACCGGAATTTTGTCGGGCGGATGGGGCATCCTTCTTCTGAAGTTTATTTGTGTTCCCCCGCAGTAGCCGCAGCCTCCGCCATTGCAGGGAAAATTATTTCTCCTGCCCATATCTGAATATTGCTTTCCATACATCATAAAACAGGAGGGTTTCCAACCTATGAAACATGCAAAAGGGATTGCCCATAAATATGGGGACAACATTGATACAGACGTTATTATTCCGGCTCGGTATCTCAATACCATTGACCATAAGGAACTTGCTTCCCACTGTATGGAAGATATTGATAAGGAATTTATCCATAAAGTGAAACCAGGCGATATCATGGTAGGGGGAAGCAATTTCGGATGTGGTTCCTCCCGCGAACACGCCCCTATTGCGATTAAGGCAAGCGGTATTTCCTGTGTGATCGCCAAAACATATGCCCGCATTTTTTACCGGAATTCCATCAATATAGGATTCCCCATCCTCGAATGTACCGAGGCAAGCGAACGGATTGAGTCGGGTGATGAAATTGAGGTTGATTTTGATACTGGCGTAATCTCCAACCTGACGAAGAATGAAACTTATCAGGCACAGCCTTTCCCCGACTTTATGAAAAAAATTATTGCTGCTAACGGTTTATTGAATTCTATTAAAAAATAAGGATGCTTAGTTTTCCATAGGCTCATAATGGGAGTTCAGTAAAGCTCATTTGCGGGAGTAAGCTAAGATGAGTACAAGCTGGGGCGGATTAAAAAGGTTTCG
>CAOJXI010000168.1 GCA_948465665.1 uncultured Clostridia bacterium
AGGAAAGCCCCCTGGACCCGAAACCTTTTTAATCCGCCCTAGCTTGTACTCATCTGAGGTTACTCCCGCAAATAAGTTTTATTAAACTTACATTATTCTTTATTTGTATATAGCAATACGTTTCCTAATTCTTCAGCAGACTTACAAATAATATCCGGCTGTTCATCTTCTAAGGTTTTCATATCACGGAACCCCCACGACACACCGATTGCGTACATTCCTGCATTTTTAGCAGTTCTTATATCCGTTTCCGAATCACCAATATAAACAGCCTTATTCTTAGGAACCCCCATTTCCCCCAAAGCGTTCCAAACGGCGGCAGGGTTTGGCTTTTTAGGAACATCGGGCCTGTCCCCCCAAGCAATTTCAAAGCTTCCTGGAAATAATGTATTACAGATTTGCACTGTCGAAGCATGGGGCTTATTAGACAAAACCGCCAAACGAACCCCATTCTTTCTCAACTGTTCCAGCAGGGAGGGGATACCGGGATAAGGAACCGTCTCATCCAAAAGGTGGGCTTGGTAGTCTTTTTTGTAAAGTTCCAGCAAATATTCAGCTTCATCTTCAGAAACATCCGCAGGGAGAGAACGTCTGAGAAGCATTTTAGCCCCATTTCCAACAAACTGCCTGATTTCGTCTAAAGTTCTGGGAGGGTATCCAGCGCCAGCCAGAATACGGTTGACGCTGGATGTCATATCAGCCAGGGAATTAATCAATGTGCCGTCCAGATCAAAAACGGCAGCGTCCCATTTCATTGCAGTTCATTCCTTCCCAGCAAAAGCCAAAAACGCGCGGTAGGTGCTGTATACGTCAATTTTGGAAACGATTTCAAAGGGGGCGTGCATGGAAAGTACCGGAACCCCAAGGTCTACCGTGTCCACATTTAGTTCGGAAATAAATTTCGCAACTGTACCGCCGCCGCCAACGTCTACTTTTCCTAGTTCCCCGGTCTGCCAGAGAACGTCTGATTTATCCAGAAGCGCCCTTACCCATGCCATGTATTCCGCAGACGCGTCGTTGGTGCCGCCTTTTCCGCCGGAACCAGTGTATTTTGTAATGACAACCCCATGGTTTAATTGGGAGGTGTTGGATTTTTCGGTTACATCAGGATAGGTAGGATCATAAGCACAGTTTACATCCGCTGAAAAACACTTGGAATTGGAAAGCACCGTCCGTACTGGAATCCCATGGGGTGCTGCTAAATCTTCCAGGAAATATTTCAGGAAAGCAGATTTCATCCCTGTATTCCCATCGCTTCCGGTTTCCTCTTTATCTGCCAATACAGTAACATGGGTTTGTTCCGGGGAATCAGCGTCCATAGCTGCCCGTAACGAAGTATAGGCACATACCCTGTCATCGTGCCCATAAGATCCAATCATGCTTTGGTCAAGCCCAACATCCCTTGCCGGCCCTGCGGGAACCATGGTCAGTTCTGCGGACATGAAATCCCCTTCTACAATTCCATATTTTTCATGGAACAGCCGCATAATGTTCAGTTTTACCTTTTCGCTTGCCTTGTCGTCTTTAAAGGGAAGGGAACCAATTAAAATATTAAATTTCTCCGCGTCAAAAACTTTTGAAGCGGGTTTCTTTTCCTGTTCGCTTGCTAGGTGGGGAAGAAGGTCAGTAATGCAGAAGACGGGCTCTGTCGGTTCCTCGCCGATTGTCACTGTTACAGAGGTTCCATCCTTCCGGCACACTACCCCATGAAGCGCCAGGGGCAGGGTGGGCCAATGGAATTTTTTAATCCCGCCGTAATAGTGGGTGCGCAGATAGGCAAGGCTGCTGTCCTCCATCAGAGGATGGGGCTTTAAGTCAATCCGCGGGGAATCAATATGGCTTGCCATAATCCGCACACCCTCCGACAAGGGACGGCGGCCTATGGTTGCGAAAATTAGGGATTTGCCCCGGTTGTTTTGATAAACCTTTTCTCCGGCTTCATAGCGTTTCCCGCTTTCAAAGGGGCGGTATCCATCGCGTTCCAGCATTTCTATGGCGACCTTTACTGCCTCGCGTTCCGTTTTAGCAGAACTTAGGAATTGTTTGTATTTTTCTGAAAATTCTACGGCCTTTTGATATTCTTCCTCAGTAAATGTCTCTGCACCATCTGCGCCTTTGTATAGGATTTCTTCCTCTAATAACTGGCCCTTTGTTTTTTGGTTTTCCATTTTCTTTTACCCCTTTCAGAAATTATCTTTCATAGGTTTCCAATGAGTATAGTTCCTGATACATTTCCCTGGTTTCCAATACCCGGCTGACATACGCCGATGTATCCCCAAACGGTATTTCTTTTAACGCAACCCCGTCTGATGAATAATCTGGGTCTTGGAGCCATTTTTTTACGTTTCCCCATCCTGCGTGATAGGCGCACAACGCTACATCCTGCGTCAAAAATTCATCTAGGAACAGGGAAAGCAGGTATACGCCATACTTGATATTTACTTCCGGGTCGAATAAATCGTCTTCTGTCACCTCCGCCCCTTCCCGCTCCCGGAAAACTGCCCACTCCAAAGTAGGCCCTTGTATCTGCATCAGCCCCCGTGCGTCCACGCTGGAAACAGCGTCAGGCTGAAACCCGCTTTCATTTTTAATTACTGCATATGCCAGTGCTTCATCAACCTGGTATGCTTTGCAGTATTTTTCTACCAAATCTGTATATTTTAGAGGATATGCGGATGTATAGTATCTTTCCTCTGCTTTTTTTAAAACAGCGGAAAATCCCAATATAATACAAGCCGCCAGCGCTGACAAAAATATCAGCCCCAAAATGGGAGAACCCCTTTTTTGCCGCCTGCGGATACGCGCCAATCGTACCACCCCCTGAATATCAAAAAATCCTGCTAACTGTTTTGACGTTTCCTGCGGCGTCTCCGGCTGAACCGGAAATCCTGCGCAGGGATAAGCCCCAGCCAAAAAGCCATTTCCCGGACTCCGCTTTCAAGTTTATCCTTCTGGTTCCCATTGACCAGCACAAAATTTGAACGGGTTTGATAAAACCTGTCTGGCTGCTGGCTGTCAATCCGTCTGATTGCGGCTTCCTTAGAAATTCCATCACGTTTGCAGATACGTTTTATCCGGGTTTCCCTTGGAGCCAAAACTGAGGCTGTAATGCTGCACATCTTATCCGCGCCGCTTTCAAAAAGGGTGGGCGCGTCTAAAATAATCCCCTTTACCCCTTCCTCTGAAGCATACATATGAATCTGCCTTTGTATTTCTTCCAAAATATAGGGGAAGATAGTTTGATTGAGGAGTTCCACTTGTTTGGGGTTTCCAAAAACCATATTGCCCAGTTTCCGGCGATCCAATCCTCCATCTAAAAGGAGAATCTCCCTTCCAAAAACACAGGCGAGTTTTTCCAGGCATGGGGAACCGGGCCCAACAACCTGGCGGGAGACCATATCTGCATCAATGAAACGTAAAGAATTCCCTTTATATTTAGAATCCCGCAATAAAGTACATACAGTGCTTTTCCCGGAACCGGAAGGGCCGGTCAAACCCAGCACCCAGGGTTTTGCATTTGCAGACAACCGGATCACTCCCATTATATTTTTTGAATGTCAAAGGCAGAAGCCCTGATAATACGGTTATAAACTGCCATGCCAACGCCTGTTTTTTTAGGGCACCGGGCATACACTGTTCCAGCGCCTTTATCGTCCAATTCCCGCAGACATTCAAATAAATTCCTCGCCTGTTCTTCAGGCGTGTTCCCAATTATAAGGAACGGTTTGTTCAGCTTGGCGGCTTCGTCGCCGAAAGCCAGTGCCCAAACGTTTTTTTCCTCTGAATTGTTTACAAATTGGACGAAAGCATCCGCTTCCCCGTCCAAAAGAACCACCTTAGCTTTTGGGGCATAATGTTTGTATTTCATCCCTGGGGAGGAAGCCTTTGTATTATCCTCCAATTTATATAAAACGGCTTTATCCACAGCTACATTCCCAAGGACGCTGCAAAGCTGTTCCAGGGTGACAAATCCAGGCCGGAGCAGGCGCGGCGTACTGTCTGCAAGGGTAATAACAGTTGATTCAACCCCAACAGTGCAATCTCCGCCGTCTATAATAACCTCAACTTTGCCGGAGAGGTCTTCCACACAGCGGCGGGCATTGGTAGGACTGGGGGAACCGGAAAGGTTTGCAGAAGGGGCGGCAATCGGCAGGCCGCTTTCCCGGATAATGGCAGAGGCGACAGGATGGGAGGGAAAACGGACTGCCACTGTATCAAGCCCGGCGGTAACAATATCCGGGATGCAGTCCTGTTTTGGCAGAATCATGGTAAGTGGCCCCGGCCAAAAAGCTTCCGCTAAATCATATGCAGCTTGGGGGATATTACGGGCGATGGAAGGGAGCTGCTCCAGCTCCGCAATATGCACAATTAACGGGTTATCCGCTGGACGGCCTTTTGCCTGGAAGATTTTTTCAACTGCTTTTGGGTTTAACGCATTGGCTGCAAGCCCATAGACGGTTTCAGTTGGAATTGCGGCTAATCCGCCTTGCCGCAGGACAGACGCCGCAGTTTGGACAGCGGAAATATCCTGATTGGGGTCTTTTACCCGCAGTAATATTGTTTCCATGTCAAACACCTCGTATTTATGCCTGGGATTTTAACTTTTCGGCTTGGTCATAGGTAATAAGCGCATCAATTACCTCGTCTAAATCCCCGTTCATTACATTATCCAACCGGTAAATGGTCAAACCTATCCGATGGTCGGTCAAACGCCCCTGGGGAAAATTATAAGTCCTTATCCGCTCTGAACGGTCTCCAGTGCCAACCTGGGATTTCCGCTGGCTGGCGATTTTCTCATCCTGTTCCCTTTGTTTCATCTCATACAGCCGGGATCGCAGAATTTTCATTGCCTTGTCCTTATTTTTATACTGGCTTCTTTCATCCTGGCACTCTACAACAATTCCCGTCGGAATGTGGGTAATACGGATAGCGGATTCTGTTTTATTAATATGCTGGCCGCCTGCCCCGCTGGAACGATAGGTGTCAATCTGCAGGTCGCCGGGGTTGACATCCACTTCTACTTCCTCTACTTCCGGCAGGATAGCCACGGTTACAGTAGAAGTATGCACCCGTCCCGCGGATTCAGTTTCCGGGACGCGCTGCACCCGATGCACGCCGCTTTCAAATTTCAGCCGGGAATAAGCTCCTTCTCCCTCTATGGAAAAACTGATTTCCTTATACCCGCCCAATTCCGTTTCATTGGCGTTAAGGACTTCCGCTTTCCATCCCTGCCTTTCAGCATACATACTGTACATACGATACAAGGAGCCTGCAAACAATGCCGCTTCTTCCCCGCCTGCCCCGCCGCGGATTTCTACAATTACATTTTTATCATCGTTTGGATCCCTTGGAAGCAGCAGGATTTTTAATTCTTCCGCGCAGCGCTCTACATTTTCCTTAGAGGTGACAAGCTGTTCCTGTGCCATTTCATGGAGCTCCCGGTCAAGCCCGCCCTCTGCCAGCAATTCCCTGGCTTCTTCCTGCGCTTCGCTGGCTTTCCGGTATTCCTGATATTTTTCTACAATCGGGGTTAATGTTTTGTATTCTTTCATCAGGCTTTTATATTGTTCATTATTCGCTATGACTGCCGGATCCATTAGGTTTTGGCTGATCTCCTGATACCGGCTTTCTACATCTTTTAATTTCTCTAACATTCCCTATCCTTCCTCTTGCTCTCCTGTTCGCTGGAGCTTCTTTATCCGTTTTTCTACTTTTGACCTTGGCGACATGATTTCATGCCCGCAGGTAAGGCAGCGTATTTTAAAATCCATTCCAATCCGCAATACCTGGAATTGGTTTCCCCCGCAGGGATGGGGCTTTTTCATTGTTAGGATGTCTCCAACCTGAACGTCCATAGGTTCACCTCCGGCTGTTGAAATCAGAACTGTTCTTTAGTATACCATAAAATTGGCAATATGTGTAGATATGAACAATGTTTTCCGTAGAAAAGCTGATTTGCGGGGATAAGCTAAGACGAGTACAGGCTAGTACTTTACCAAGTTAGAAATTATAAGATAATAGGGTATAGTTTTCTGAGTT
>CAOJXI010000169.1 GCA_948465665.1 uncultured Clostridia bacterium
GGACGAAGCGGAAGAAAGCCCGCCTAATGGGGCTGCCCCCACGAAGCTGGTTTCAGTCCCAATCTTATCCCTCCCACTAAGCAATTCCAGCGGGCTTTTTATTTTGAATACTGACGAAGTGGTTAGCTATCAGTCCCTTAGGCAAGGTTTCCGTTTGCTTCCAGACTGCTGGGGTATTTCGCGCCTGCGGGCGCGACCAGGGGGCTTTTGAGGAAAGCCCCCTGGACCCGAAACCTTTTTAATCCGCCCCAGCTTGTGTTCGTCTTAGCTTATCCCCGCAAATTAGCTTTATCGAACTCACATTATTTCAGGACATCCTGCTTTACCTCATCCCAATTCCTGATCTTCTCTGCAATTTCCTCCACCCATTCAACAGCGGCAAATTTGGGTACAAATTCAATCGAAATCTCATCAATTTCCTCCATAACATCCCCAGCCGGGAAAGAATCCTCCATTTCTTCCGGCAAAGCCGCCCCGACGCATAATGGAGGAAACAAAACGCACCACCAGTTTTTCCCCTTGGCATCTCCAATACGGATTTGCACTGCATCATATACCCCGGCAGGCAAAATAGCGTTTTCATATTGCCTGGTATTAAAATAAACTCTTTCCACATCCCCAGATACAGAGTAAGGAAATCCCTCCTTCCCTATAACATTCCGGGCTGTTTCAAGAATCTGCGGCATAGCCTTTTGGGCGGCAGAAATGGCTTCCTCCCGTGTTTTAGCATGGGAAAAAATTTCAGATGTATCCTCTAAAATCTGATCGCGGACTTTGAGTTTCAGTTCCTGATCCTCCTGGGAATCAGAATTAGCCAGGATATGTAACCGAAGGGTATCCTGCCGAATGGTATCGCAATCCTTGGCAAAAGAAGAAAAACAGCAAAGCCACAGGCTTAATAAAAAAGCAGTAAGTAAAGACCATTCCCAATGTTTCATAAAGTTTACGTCCTTTCCGTGTTGTATTTCTGTTATAGAGAGTATGGGAGCAGGAGAGAAATGCTATACATTCCAGGTAAAGAAGTTCTTGACAATTTAAAACTATTGTGGTAGTCTTATTGTAAACTATTGAAATAGTATAGAAAGGAGCAAAAACAAGTGGGAACAACCTTGTATGATTCAGAACTAAAGGTTATGGAAGTATTATGGCGGGAGGGTACTTTAACCGCCAAACGGGTTACAGAGATTTTAAAGGACGAAATCGGCTGGAATAAAAACACCACCTACACAGTTCTGAAAAAATGTGTAGAAAAAGGGTACCTGCGGCGTGACGAGCCGGATTTCCAATGTACACCGCTGATTACAAAGGACGAAGCATGTCAAACAATGACCAATGAACTGATTGACAAAATGTTTAAAGGAAGCAGCGAGCTGTTCTTTTCGGCCTTTTTAAAAGGGAAAGGGCTGGATGACAGGCAGGTAAAACGGCTTATGGACATTATTGAAGAATCAAAATAAAGGGAGTGAAAAATATGTTATCCATTCGTTTCGATATGCCCCTTTGGTTAATGGGGATATATGGCGGGATTATGGCGATCTGCGTGGTATTGCTGCGGATACTTTTGGGGAAGCGGCTGCCAAAAAGGTTATTTCCAATTTTATGGTCGGTAGTGCTGGTACGGCTGTTCATACCTTTTTCCATTTCAAGCCCGTTTTCGCTGCATATCCCCCTGTTGGGAGAAATGGACGGCCGCCTGTTTGGCAGCATATCAATTTTGCAGCAGCAAACTACAGAAACATATGAAGCAGCATCTGATTCCAGCATAGAGGAGCTTTCCCTTCTTTTAAACTCTGCCAATGAAACAGAACAGACATATACTTCCCCGGCAACCGCAGAATCTGCACCCTCATTTCCCTTCATCTCCATAAGCTGGGTGGGAACTTTATGGGCAGCGGGGGTAATTGCCAGCGCGGTTTGGCTTGCCCTTTGCTGGAGCAAATGCCAGAAAGTTTTAGAAAATTCTGCTTCTATCTCAAACCAAACAGCAGAAAAAGTTTTACAGAAATGCAGGATAACAGCGGATGTTTATACCTGCGACCGGATTTCCTCCCCTTTGGCAGTGGGATTGGGACACCCAGGGATTTATCTGCCCACCCGTATGGACTTCAGCAACTATGAAATGCTGACCCACATTATAGCACATGAGGCAATGCACATTAAATACCGGGACAACTGGCTGAAAACTGTTATGCTGGCGGCGTTGTGCCTGCACTGGTATAATCCCCTTATCTGGTGGATGGCACGGGAGCTGAGCCGTGATCTGGAATCTGCCTGTGATGAGGCAACCTTATCCGTTCTGGAGGGGGACAACCGGAAAAACTATGCTTACAGCCTTATGGCTATGGCTGCTTTAGAGTGTCGGGGAAGCCTTATATACAGTTCTTTCAGCAAAACTGAAGTAGAGCGCCGCATCAAGGGGGTTATGGCTTACAAACGGGCTGGAAAATTCCTTATCAGTTTGACAATTATGCTGGCAATTGGGACTTCTGCCGTTTTTGCCACGGGCGGGACAACCTTTTATTCCAGCGGACTGTGCTGGGGGATTCAGGCGGATGGATGTTATATGATAGCAGACGTGGTTCTTAACCGTGACCTGGAGCTTGGAGAATTTGCCCAGGGGCGGGCTAATTCTACGGTATACCGGGTTTTGGCTGAAAGCGCAGGACAGGAAAAAGGACGGACACAGCTTCAAAAAGAAATTGTTGGGGCGCTTTCCAGGGAATTTGGAGTGGAACCAGGGGCTTTCCAGGCGCACTGCTATCTTTCAATTCCCCGTGAGGTTATACTGGAACAATACGCCCAGGCAGGGATTACTATAAAAGGTGACAGATACTACTATGATGGCACACTGGTTCATTCCATCACTGACCGTGAGGAGGGAAACGCAAGTTATATTACAGCATCTTCTTGGCAGGATGGAGGCGTTGATTTATATATTCTGAGGGATGAAACAGGGAGAATTAAGGAGGATGGAGTTCAGGCATACCTTTGGTATCGGTTTTAGATAAGTTGCGGGAGAAACCTCAGACGAGTACAAACCAGGGCGGATTAAAAAGGTTTCGGGTCCAGGGGGCTTTCCTCAAAAGCCCCCTGGTCGCGCCCGCAGGCGCGAAATACCCCAGCTTGCTTAAAGATAACAGAAACCTTACCTAAGAGACTGAAAACTAACCATTTCGTCGGTATTCAAAATCAAAAGCCCGCTGGATTTGCTCAGAGGGGAGGGATAAGATTGGGATTGGTACCAGCTTCGGGCGGGCAGCCCCATTAAGCGGGCTTCTTCCTCTTCGTCCAACTCCGCAGAGTTGGACAAAACCTCCAAGTTTCCTCTCGCAGCCATCCAGCAAACCAACGGTTTGCGATGATGGCGTCCCTAAGACCGAAAAGCATACAAATTTATCCTTTTATATCTCCCAGGAATTTAAGGAGCTGGTTTATATCACCTTCCAGGCATCCAACAGCACAGAAAGCCATCAGCCCATAACGGGACAGCTTTAAAAGTTCAGGATTATGGACAGGAAATTCCATAGGTTCAACCGTTTCCCCCAGAAAGCTTACAATAGACCGCTGCAAAGCAACAACCAAGCTTTCTTCAGTAGAACTGGCTAATGTAAAAGTATCCCGTGAAGATAACCCGCAGGGGATGGTTTGAATGAAGGTGCCTTCTAAATTTTGCAGTACTTCCACATTCTGGGCGTTAGCGATTGCGACTGTATGCTCTGGCAGATGGGATTTTGGAAACCCGGAGGGCGTGCCAAAGGAATCCTGAAACAGTAAAATAAGGTTTCCCTCCTGCCCGGCAGGAGGAACAGGTACAGCAACGGAGTCAATATTGGATGGTTTTCCCAAATAGCTGAAAAACTTCCGCAGCAGTGCAGGTAGTAATGGATGGGGAGTTTTTCCAATAATTTGGATAGGAGTCAAAGGAATCCCTCTTTCCAAATGAAATAGCTAAAAAAGAAAAGGCATACCGGATTAAATACGGTATGCCTTTATCGTTTGCAGAAATACAGAAAAGATACCAGACAGCAGCCTAAATTATGAAATAAAATTAAGCAGCAGCGGCATAGGCTGGAACCCAATCACACGTTTGGCTTCCTGGCCATTTTTAAAGAGGATAAGAGTAGGAACGCTTTCAACGCCGAACTTGTCCGCAAGCGCTTCCTGTTGGTTAATGTCCACTTTGCAGACGGTAATTTCCCCGGTTTTTTCCTCAGCAAGCTGTTCAATCAAGGGGGAGAGCATTTTGCAGGGCCCGCACCAAGTCGCAAAGAAATCCACCAGTACAGGCTTATCACCAGATACCAGGGTTTGGAAATTTTCAGAAGTCATTTCTTTAACAGCCATTTTGTAAAACCTCCTTTTCTATTATCATACACCAAATTTGTAGATTTTCAATAGGAAAATAGAAAGATATTTGAACTTATGGATTGCTATCACTTACATAAATTATTATATCCATTCTTATTGCAGGATAATACGTTCATCGCAATATTCGCAGATATACATACCGCCGCTTTCCCGGAAGGTATGGGGAAGGGATAATTCCTGGTTGGTAATGCACTTTGGATTTGTGCATTTAATGTCGTTTCTGGGGCGTGAAACAGGCAGTTCTTTATAATAATGTACTGCATCATCGCGTAGGAGGCAGGTAATTAACGCCATACGGGCGTACATCCCGCATTTTGCCTGTTCAAAGTATAGCGCCCTTGGATCAGAGTCCACTTCAGGGGTAATTTCATCCACACGTGGCAGGGGATGCAGGACGACCAAATCCGAACGGGCGGAAAGCATTTTTTTCCGGTCGAGAATATAAATATTTTTTTGCCTCTCATATTCTTCGTCTGAGGAAAAACGCTCCTTCTGAATCCGCGTCATATACAGCACGTCCAAACGGGGAATTGCTTCTTCCAGGCTGTATACTTCTTCAAACCGGCAGCCGCTGGAGTTGAGCACATCCTTTATATATGTGGGAAGCGCAAGCTCCTTTGTCGAAATAAGGATAAATTTATTGGGGAACCTGCTGAGCGCTTTTAAAAGGGAATGTACTGTCCGGCCATTCTTTAAATCCCCGCACAGCCCAACTGTCAAACCTTCCAATGAACCCTTATATTTTGTAAGGGCAACTAAATCTGTCAGTGTTTGGGTTGGATGGAGATGCCCCCCATCCCCTGCGTTGATTACCGGGCAGGAGGAATAGCGGGCTGCTGCCTGAGCGGTTCCTTCCAATGGATGCCGTATTGTCACCAAATCAGTATAACCGCTGACGATACGGATTGTATCCGCTAAAGATTCCCCCTTGGAAACAGAGCTGTTCAGCGGATTGTCAAAACCTATTACTGAACCCCCTAAACGGAGCATTGCCGATTGAAAGGACATCTGTGTACGTGTGGAGGGCTCATAGAATAACGTCGCCATGAGCTTCCCCTGGCAGGTGTTAAAATAATCTTGAGGCGTGTCCATAATGTCTTGGGATAAGCGAATGAGTCTCTGCCAATCCGACGTTGTGAAATCGTTAAGGTCTATCAAGTGCCGCGAATTCATATAGTTGCCTCCTAACGATAAAGTTTGGATTACAAGGCTTCTGAGGCTTGCCCTAATCGCCAATTATATCATGAACAAGCCGGATTTACAACTATATTTTTCAGCAAAGCGCATACGTCGGAAAACCAGTTTTGGGACATGACATTTTTATTTAACGTGAGTTCGACGAAATAATTCCATAATTGCAAGGTTATCGGTATTAGGTACGCCATCATCCGCAAACCGTTGGTTTGCTGGATGGCTGCAAGAGGAAACTTGGAGGTTTTGTCCAACTCCGCGGAGTTGGACGAAGCGGAAGAAGCCCGCTATAATGGAGCTGCCCCAACGAAGCTGGTTCCAATCCCAATCTTATCCCACCTCCTAAGCAATTCCAGCGGGCTTTTGATTTTGAACACTGACGAAGCGGTTAGTTATCAGGCTCTTAGGTAAGGTTTAAGTTATCTTTTAGCCTGCTGGGGTATTTCGCGCCTGCGGGCGCGACCAAAGGAACTTTTTAG
>CAOJXI010000170.1 GCA_948465665.1 uncultured Clostridia bacterium
CAAGTTCAGCTCTGCTGAACTCAGCCCGCCAGAGTTGGACAAAACCTCCAAGTTTTCTCTTGCAGCCATCATGGCGTACCTAATACCGAAAAACGGAAAATTTTATCAAACTTACGTTAATTACTCCTAATCCATCAAATCCCCATCTTCTGTCTTTTGGGCTTCTAAAAATACTTTTAGATAGATTAAAAGTGCGTAAGCTGCAAAGTCTTCTATATCAACCGCCCATTGAATTTCCCTTTCAAGTTCCTCACCGAAAATAAAAGGCTCCTGTTCGCATATGTTTTTGACCAGTTCCAAATGACACAACGCCCATATAATAGCTTTCTGCTTAAATTCAGGCAGGTTTTCAATTTGGCCAATTATTTTCTGGAAGTCTGCTTTCTCTGACATTGTAATTATTCCTCCAAACTGGATGTATTTATCCAATTATAACAGATTGATTCAGATAGAATCAATAGCAGGATACATTTATCCAAAAAATTGGGAGGAATAGTGATGTCTAGTGGATTAAAACAGGATATATCTATTGGCAAAAATCTTCAGCATTTGCGGAAACAAGCCGGACTGACACAGGAACAAGTCTCCGCAAAATTAGAAGTAATGGGGCTGCCTATGACTTCTGAAATTTATGCGAAAATAGAGCAGGGACGTTACAGTATTAAAATCAGCGTTCTTCTAGCATTGAAGGATATTTATCATATAAATTCTTTTGATGTTTTCTTTGATGGATTATCTCTACAAAATGATTGCAATTAAAATCCCCCTTTCTTTACCAGTACAGATTCCGGCATTGGATATGAACATCAAAAGCCTGATTTCTGCCGCCCGCTTTCAGAAATTGAACTGCGGGCGGTCTTTGAATTCATCCGGGATTTCCCCGCAGGAACGGCCAAGCCCCCTTACCAGTTCTGACGGCTGATCCGGGAAAACCCATTGGTTCAGGTAATCAATAAAATCCTGTTCGGTATAAACTGCCACCGTTGTCCCCCGCATTTTCTGCCTGTACTTTGCGGCGTGGGGATTTTCCCAAATCCATTCTACTGAAAAATCCAGACAGTAATCTTCCAGATGAGCCGCGACAGCATCAGGAACCAGGTAGATTTTTGCTTCATTGTCGCTGCTGAGGATCACTTCTTTCATTGTCCTGCACATCCTTTCATCAAAATTCCCCTACGGCGATACCGGAATCTGTTTCCAGTTTTTCCAACGCGGCGGCTGACCTAGCCATAATGTAGAAGTCGTCTTCATCCTGGATGCCTACCAGCCCCCGCTTGGGATTGGCTATCACCTTTTCACTCAAAAAATAGAAGTAATGGGAGAACAGTTCCCGGCTTTTATCGTCCAAGCCAGTCATAGATTCCCCGCCATAGGACAGAAATCCAGTTGCCTGGGATGCTAACAGCCAAATCAGAGTATCCTCTAAATTCAGCTCCCACTTTTCCCACTGCCCATCGCCCAAATCCAAATCAATTTCCCCTGTTGCCGTATTCAGGCACCATCGCCATACATATTGGTTTTCATCCGCCAAAATGAGCCTGTCCCCATTGGATTCCAGCTTGTCAGGAGTATGGATAAAATGCAGGCTTTTGAACAATTTCCCGCCTTTGCCAAACCGAAGGTAAAACTCCTGCAGGGCATCCGGGAAAACCACCCCCAGCCGTTGTTCTGCCTTTTCAACGACTTCTTCTGGCAAGGACATTGAACGTTTGTCAAAAAGAATCGACGACAGGATTTCCAGCTTTTCCCCAAAGGATGCAGGCGGCGGGCCTTGCAGGAAGGTTTTGGGGTCTAATATCTTTTTCCCATCCCGTACCTGCCAGATAATAGGATACTTCTCCCCAATTTCTTCCAGGGCGGAAATGCTTGTACTGTATACCATGCAGCGTTTTTGAAGGTCGTCGTTATATTGCAGGAGCAGCCCCCGCTCCCCATCGTAGGCATAACCATGATGCTGGTAAGAAATACTTTTACTTGGCGTCATATTTAGGCATTGGGCGGCAGTGAGGAATAAATCTGGCTCTTCCCCCCTGCCAAGGGGAAGCTTTACCCAGGCACAGTTAAGCATCCGGGCGGCAAGCTGTTCCCCCACGTGGGACAAAAGGACATCACACAGCGTATGGACAGATTTGTAAGCATACACTTGTTTCCAACCTTCAATAGAACTGCGCCATACAAAAATTCCGTTATTCTCCGGGGAATGGTCAGCGGCATAGGAAAATTTGCCCCAGCAGCCGATATGCCCCGTCTGGTAATAGATGAAAAACGGCCCAAAGCGCCCTTTTTTGGGATCCACCTGAACCTTTTCCGCTGGGAAAAAGCCGCCCTTGTCATTTTGGAACAGCAGGGCAGGCTCGCCGCCGATGGTTTCATAAAGGGTCAAAAATTCCTTAGGAAGCCATAGTATTTGCTTCAAAGCGTCCATATTGGAAGCAGGGCGACCTGTCCAGGAGCTTCCCAGCGCGGCGCGGCACATCCCTCGTAGGTCGTTTAAAAATAGGTTTTCCGTCATATGTAACCCTCCTATGCTGTCCGTTCCCCAGTTGTAGCGTCAGCCGTTATTTTTTCAACTGTTTCATCAGTATCGTAGTTCTTTTTGGTATATTCAATTTTGTTGGAAACCTCGTCAAAATGAGCCTGATAGACATACCTTACCCCATCTTCCAGCTTTTCCAGCGTCCCTTCCCAGTCAGGATAATTGCTGATTGCAATGTCGTTCATCAATGTATTATAAACGTCGTCATTCAGAAATGACAAAAACCCGTCCTCATGGATCGGCCTTTCAAATACTTCCCCTTCCCTGCCGATGGATTTCAGATATTCCTTCGCGCCTGCATCAACTTGTTCCCTCAGCTCAAGAAAATCATCGTCCGTGTAGAGATAATCTTTTCCGGTTTCTTTCAGCGGGGCCATCAGGGATTCCAGTTCTTGTTCGCTCAGGCCGGAGGTTGGGTCTAAAATGGTATAATCTGTTAAAGTATATGCTTGCTCCTGTCCCGTCTGAAAATCCAGAAGCACGCGGGCACGGGTTCCGCTGACATTGACAAAGCGGTTATCCTCAAAACCGTACTCAATATATTCAATCAGGGCATATACTGCCAGCTTGTCCCCCTCTTCAAAGGTTTCAAAAATTTTACACCCTACCCCTTGATATTCTCCGGGAAAATATTTTCCCTTATTCTGTTCCAGGACGGCAGATATAACCGCCTGCTCCAAAGACATTGTTTCCGGGGCGTTATTTTCTTCTGTATCCGGCTGGCTGTTCGGTGAAGAAGGAACTGCTGGTTCTATTGACGCTGACGACGAACTTTCCAGGCTGATGGAACTTTTTCCCACATCTGCGCCGCATCCCGCAAGGGCAAGACCGCATAAAGCAGAAACGATAATTAGAGTCATATTACTATACAAATATTTCAATATGCCGTAGAAATTATGAATTATCTGCGGCTGTTTTATGTCAAACAATACGGTTTTTCTCCCCCATTCACACATCCCGTCCAGAATTGGGATCAGGGATTTCCCCCGCCCAGTAAGGCTGTATTCCACCTTGGGCGGGATTTGAGGGTATTCTTCCCGATGGACAAGCTGGTCTGCTTCCAATTCCTTTAAAGTGATGCTCAATGTCTTATAGGAAATTCCTCCAATGTACCTTTTCAATTCATTAAACCGTACAACCCCGAATTCCATCAAGGCATAGAGGACAGTCATTTTATATTTCCCGCTGATCAGGGACAGGGTATAGCTGAATCCTGTGTCATTCAAACATTCCGATGAAATACACCGTTCCGTCATTTTTTTACACTCTCCTAAAAGTAAGTATATAACATTAAAGTGCGTACTTGATTCCCTCCTTATAGCTGATATAATTATAGTACCGGCAGGCGGAAAGAGCAATATGCCTGTAAACATAAAACAGAATGGAGATCATATAATGGGAAAAAAGATAGTTGTTATCACCGGAAGCCCCCGGAAAAATGGGAACAGCTTTGCAATGACAGACGCATTTATCAAGGCTGCCAAGGAAAAGGGCCATTCCGTCACAAGGTTTGACGCAGCACTGCGGAATGTAGGCGGCTGTCATGGGTGCGAAACCTGCTACAAAACCGGCAAGGCGTGCAGCTTTGACGATGATTTCAACCAGGTTGCGCCTGCTATCCTGGAAGCGGATGCAGTAATTTTTACAATGCCGGTTTATTGGTATTCGATTCCGGCACAGATCAAGGGCGTTATCGACCGGCTGTTTTCCTTTGTTGTTGGCGGCAAGGACATTTCAGGCAAGGGGTACGGGCTGATCCTCTGCTGCGAGGAGGATGACCTTTCAGTATTCGACGGCATCTGCAAGCCAATGGAGAGATCAGCAGCGCTGCTGAAATGGAAATCCATTGGCAATGTCCTGGTTCCCGGCGTTCTGAAAATCGGGGATATTGATAAAACGGACGGGTGCAGAAGGGCTGCGGAGCTGGCGGAAAAAATTTAAAAGAAGGTATCATGAAAAGAACCGGAAACTATATGATTTCCAGTTCTTTTCATTGTTTTTTAGCAGCCCTCTTCTGGATGAAAAATTCCGGGGCGGTTACTGATCTGTATTGGTAAGGGGGATAAATTCAAGTTTAAGCCTCATCCCCAGCCCTGCGGCCAAACGTTTGAGGGTGCGGAGGGATGGATTTGCTGTCCCGTTTTCAAGCCGGCTGATGTCTGCCTGTGTGATGCCGGTGGCTTCTGAAAGCTGCTTTTGGGTAAGGTCTTTCGTGTCCCGGCCTTCAATGATGGCGCGGATGATTTGAAATTCAGGTTCAAGAGCTTCCCATTCAGCTCGAAATTTAGGGTTCTCCATTTCCTTCGATATCGCTTCTTGCAATGTCAGCATTTCTGTCAAACCTCCCTTTTCTCAAAATCGGCCCGATATTTCTTTGCTAACTCAATTTTCTCTGGGGGAGTTTTAGCCGACTTGTTGGGCTCTGATTTGGAAAATACCATCTTTAAGAGCTTCTGAATAAGGCATTCTAAGCCGAGTTCCATCTAATTCAAGCATAGATGCAATTTTGTATATTTTGGCCCGCATTTTATCAGACAATGTATTTATATAATCTAATGCTGGCTTGCTGCCGTCCTCTTTTTCATAAAATATGACATTAAATCGCTTCATAATTCGTCACACTTTCTGTCCACTATTAGTATATGTGTTTTATAACATAATGTCAATAGGTTCTCATGTATTCATCGTTCCCATCTATAATCCCTTTCATTTCTTCCACGACCTGTTCAACAGTTTTATTATCTGTATTGATCATATAATCCCCCGGATGGGGTTCTTTATGGAGCCAGAAAAACGAACACTCATTTTCATCCCCGCGTTTCTTATGCCGTTCCAATAAAGTTTCCTCGGAACAGGTCAGCGTAAAAGCTATGACCGAATAATCCTCTGCGGTAATATCATGGAGTATATTTCTGCGTATGCCCTCCCCCAGAACAACAACGGACGAGAAAAAGACATAATCAAACTTTGAATTCAAATAAGTAGAAAGTGCAAACGACATTGTTTTATCGCCGTCACGCAGCCGCGGATCATCCAGCGAAAAGGGATTCACACACCATGCCCAGTCGCCGTCGAAAAACGCGCTGTTTTCATAGGACGTAAAAAGCTTATCCGTCACTGTGGTTTTCCCTACACAGGGGGAGCCGGTTATAATAATCAGTTTTTGTTTTCCTCTTTCTGACATTTTCTTTCCTCCACTAATACTTATTGTCAAAATGCCGGATTTCCGCGGAAACCAGTTTTTCCCTTTTTCCATCCGGGTACAATACTTCCAGCTTCCCATCCATTCCAATATCCAAAACGCTGCACCTGCGCCATTCCCCGTCCCGCAAAATTTCAATTTCCTTCCCAGTCAGGAAAGAACGCCGCTGGTAATCCTCCATCCAGCCCGGTTCCGGGATTTCTGCCAAAGAATCCTCCATCTC
>CAOJXI010000171.1 GCA_948465665.1 uncultured Clostridia bacterium
AGGAAAGCCCCCTGGACCCGAAACCTTTTTTATCCGCTCTAGCTTGTACTCGTCTTAGCTTACTCCCGCAAATTAGCCCGATCGTCCTCACAAATAAGTTTTATCCGGCATGGAATATTCGCCACGATAATTAGAGGAATTCCACCGGGGATATTTTTCAGGCTGATAAACCTCTCCCTCCAACTGGTTATCCTGTGTATAAATGAACATCCGTTTTTGATCCCATACAACAATCTCATCCCGCGGGTCTCCGGTCAAATCAATCACTTCACAGCACAATTCAGGGTGTCCGTCTTTCGGGAAAACAACAGCCTGGCCGCCGTTCCCATCAATCATGCCTCCCCCAACTGTATCAGGGTTTAAAAGGATTAAATCCTGTCCATCCCCTGTCCAATTCACAGGAGCAATAATATTCCCATTCAGCCCATTTTCCAGTTCCCACAAAGAAGACCCATCCTGATCGTACATATAAACAATTCCCTGATGTCCCCAATAATTAGTAGTACAAATTTGGAAACCGGGCTTATCCGGCAGATAGTTCCCAACGCTGATCCTCTGCGCATGGCCAATATTGTCATGGAACAGGATATTCCCCTTCATATCCACAAGCATAACCCCTTTTGTCCCTGAAACAATCCCGATAGCTAATTCTCCCGAACGGGGGCCGTCCAGCGGGAACAGCTTGCAGGCAATAATCTCATCGGTATGGTCTCCGTCAACAGGCAAAGACCATAAAAGTTTTCCGTCATGGTCTACCAGGTTATATCCGCAGAACATCTCATCATGCCCATCCCCGTCAATATCGAAGGTATAGGGGAAATGTCCGGTATTGCTGTCTTTTTTGGTAAACATCCACATAACTTCCAGATCAGAGTTCAAAGCGTATACCCGGCTGTACCGGTCTTTAATCAGAAGGTCAGAGGGATGCTCTTTCCCGGAAAAGTTAGCAATACGGATCCCATCCAGGTTCAGCCTGTCAAAAGCGTATTGGTCAAAGGGTATTCCAATTCGGTTGTCTACATCTTCATAGAGGGGGCTTTTGGCTTTTTTCTTAATTTCGCCAGTCCTTCCATCCAAAATCAGTATTTCAAAGTTTTTAAAGGTAATTACCTCGTCAATACCATCGTTGTCAATGTCGTAAACCTGTAAAGGCACATCAGCAGTCAGGTTTGCCACAGAAAATTCCGCCGATGGTTCCCCGCGCTGCCATAAAATTTTCCCGTTCAGGTCAATAGCGGTCAGGCAGCTTATATGACAGTAAGCGTCTTTATAAACCCGCTTCTGGGCTTGGGCTAAAACAATATACCAATCTTTGGTTCCGGTCAGATGCCCAAAACGGATCTGCCGCCCAGTCCCAAAGTTTTGCAGGTCAATGGTTTTCCATAGCTTCATTTTGGGATATTGCGCAATGTTCTTTTCAGCAACAACTTCCTCAGCCTGTTCCCTGAATAAAATGTCCATCCATGTGGAAGGTTCTACTGATACGTTAATATCAGTAAACCTTGCAGGCGTAGTCGCTGTTACTGCAATTTTTCCGCCAATGGAAGCATATGGGCTGGAAGCTTCCAACAGGGTTTCACCGTTCACTGCACAGGAAATCTGTTCCCCCTGGATATCGACAGACATAGTATAATCGCTGTCGCAGTCAATGGGATATGGTTTGGACGCCAGAATTTCTTCTTCTGCTTTGTGGCGGCGGAGCAGCTCAATATTTCCGCCTTTAAAACGGAATACCAGAAAGTTTAAGCTGTTCTGATAGCAGAAGCCAATTCCAGCTTCCCCCTTAGTGGAAAAACAGCGGACAGCCGCCTGGTATTTATAGTTATGCCAATTGTTGTGCCCTGTTACAAGGGTCGGCCATGTTGGATGGGGGTTTGTTACCTGGCAGGAAAGCCGCATCTGTTCTAAATAATGTTTGCCGTTGTCCTCTGTAATAATCCAGGACGGCCCCCGATAAGTATAGTTGCATACAGGGTCATACCATCCCCCCATAAAACCGGGAACCCGGTAGAGATGATATTCTCCTATTGCGGAATGTTCAACATCATAGGGGAAATCCCCAATCGGGAATTCCTGAAAAGCTTCTTCTAAAAGAACGTAATTTTTCAATATAATACCCTTCTTTATTTCATAATCTCCGAATATGGAAACCGCCGTCTACATGCAGTACCTGCCCGGTTGCAAAGTCCAGCTTGCCGCTGGCGCAGACAGAAACAGCGTCGGCAATATCTTTTGGCGTTCCCCATCTGCGGATAGGGGTAATTCCCTTAGAAATCATTTTGTCATACTTTTCTTTTACGCCTGAAGTCATATCTGTTGCAATAATGCCAGGCTGGATTTCAAATACTGGTATGCCAGTTTCAGCCAGCTTGTCGGCAAAAAGCATTGTCACCATGGAAATCCCTGCTTTTGAAATGCAGTATTCGCCGCGGTTGGTAGAGGAAGTAAAACTGGACATTGAGGAAATATTTACAATCCTGGGGCAGTAATCGGAAAGCTGGGTTTTGAGCTGGATCATAGAATTGGCGAAAAGCTGTGTTAAGAAAAACATTCCTTTTAAATTAATGCCCATCACGCGGTCATAGCTTTCCTCAGTCGTCTGAAGGATATCAAGGCGGACAGAGGGCGCAACCCCTGCGTTATTGACCAATAAATCAATCCTGCCAAAAGAAGAAAGAATGGTATCTAAAAAATTCCGGCGATCCTCTGCTTTAGAAATATCGCCTTGAATATAAAGGGCATTTTCTGGAAAGGGAAGGGATTGAACAGCCCCTGCGGCCTTTTCGGCTGGGGAGGTGCCGCTTAAAACAGTAATGAATCCCTCCTGGTTCAGTTCCTGGGCGATTCCATAGCCGATCCCACGGGACGAACCTGTAATAAAAGCTATTTTTTTAGAATTGGTGCAGCTCATTGGAACGCATCCTTTCAGTCAGCAATAGGTTATACAATAATATTCCTGTCATGGACATATTGTTTAAACAGGGGAAGGTATACTTCTGCATCTCGGACAACACAGCCTGGAGTGCTGCCGTTGCGCATAATCATAGAACACATCCCGCAGGCAAGGCAAACCTTCGATTTATCTGTTTTTCCGGCAGCGGCATCTTTGGCAAAGTCGGGATAAGCAAAGGTCATACGCCCAACACCAATTAAAGCAGCCATTCCCTTTTCAACCAGCCCCGCGCCGATATTGGGAAGGAATTCCCGCAGGTATGAGGTTCCAGAACAAATTATTTTAACGTCAGGATATGCCTTTTGTAATTCCCCGGTAAAGTGGAGCATCCGCCCAACTCCCTTTAAAGGATGTTCTTCCGGGACATACGGGCCGCCGTCAAAGGGACGGTTGACATGGGGGTTAAAGTAAGGGTTCCCCATTGTAACATCAACCAGTTCAACGCCTTCTTCTGCCAACATTCCAATAATCTTTTTTGCTTCGGTCATATCTGGTTCCAATCCGCCATCTGGGGCAACCCCAAAGCCATATGGATATGGGAAACCATCATATGCGTTAAAACGGGTAGTTATGATAAATTCCGGGTTTACAGCAGCCTTGACCTTACGGACACAGTCCATTAAAAAGCGGGTTCGGTTTTCAAAAGAGCCGCCGAAATCACCAGGACGGTTATAGGCAGAAAGCAGTTCACAGTTTAAATAACGATGGCAGCATTTGATATCCACGCCGTCAAAGCCCACTTCCTGCGCTAACAGCGAGGACTGCACCATGTTTTCCTCTAATTCCCGTAAATGCTCGTCAGTTATAATATGATCCGCTGAAAGAGGGGAATCCTTTTCAAAGATTGGATTATTATAGGCTATTATGGGTTCGGGTTTTCCATGGGGTTTGGAATAACGCCCGGAATGGGTTGCCTGCATGATAACAACAGGCTCATAGCCGTTCTTTTCTTTGCAGGTTTCCTTAATCATTCGGACAATGGAACGGAAATCCTCTTTATTGCTTTCGGTCAGCCATAGCTGGCGGGGGTTTGCCCTTCCTTCTTCTGCAATAGCTACCGCTTCAAACCAGATAAGCCCCGGCCCGCCTGCTGCAAACCGTTCATACCGGCGGATGGTAAGCTCTCCAGGGGAACCGCCGGGTGTGCCATCACAGCCTTCCATGGGCTGGTATGCAATACGATTAGGGATGGTTTTACCATGGACAGTTAGGGGGGTTGCAAGAATTTTACTGTCTTCACAGGAGGGAAGCGGGTATCCCTGCTGCGTTAGCGTGTCAGTTAGTTCAGTTAAAGTCTTATAATGGAATTTTTCAAAAGCCATTTGTATTTCCTCCTGTCGCTTGTTTGGGACGTATTTTCCACACGTTATTTCCATTTTAACATAAAAACAGGAAGTCTACAATAACACTTTTGGGCATACTGGGAAATTTATAGCCATAGTGGTTCCTAATTTGGTTTGACAAAAGACTTACCCCGGGATATACTGATGTCATATGATGTTTGCAGGTTTTAGCCCGATCCGGCGGTTGCCCTACCTGAAAAGGTTTCTGGATAATCGCTGCGCCAAACTCATGTAATTTCACTAAAGAAAGGACAAAAGAAGCATGGATTACAAATCATTGCAGCAGACGGTTTGCCAGACCGTAAAAAATGTTACGCCGGAATTGGTGTCCCTATCCCAATATCTGCATCAAAACCCTGAGATTGCCTTCCAGGAGGTAAAAGCCTGTGCAGCGCTGGTTATGCTGATGGAAAAGCATGGATTTAAAGTAGAAACTAATTGCTGTGATATTCCAACCGCATTTAAAGCGCGCTATAACAGCGGAAAGCCAGGGCCTAAAATTGCATTTATGGCAGAATACGACGCGTTAAAGGGACTGGGCCACGCCTGCGGGCATAACATTATAGCTGCGTCCAGTTCAGGGGCGGCAATCGCATTAAAATCTGTCCTGGAAGAAACAGGGGGAGAAGTCCTTTTAATCGGAACCCCTGGGGAAGAAGGGGACGGCGGAAAAGTATTCATGGCAGATAAAGGGGCGTTTGACGATGTGGATTTTGCCCTGATGATGCACCCCACAACGGGAACCCCGCAGTTAGGGAAAATCAGTACAGCCTGCTGTGATGTCAGGGTATTTTTCACAGGTAAAGACGCCCACTCCTCCCGCCCTGAAAACGGCATTAATGCCCTGACGGCTGTAATACAAACTTTTAACAATATTGATAAAGTTCGGCCTTTGTTTGCATTAAAAGATAACATTAACGGGGTTATTTTGGACGGCGGCGCACAGCCGAATATTATCCCTGGGAAAGCTACATGTGCGTTTACCCTTCGTTCGCTTAACCTGGAAAACCTAGAACGGTTAATCGGATTTTTGAAACAGTCGGTTTCTGCTGCCGAAATGCTTACGGGGGCTACCGCCCGCTTTGAATTCGGCGGAAAGTTTGCGGAATATTATCCCAATAAACCTATGCTGGAACGTTTTAAACTGCATGGGGAGGAATTTGGGGAAAACTTCTGCTATGCCGACCAATCAAAAATGACTGGTTCTTCAGATGTTGGAAATGTGTCGATCCGGGTGCCTACTATTCAGGAGAATTTGTCTATAGGCCCGTTGGGCGTGGTGGCACATTCCCCCGCATTTGCAGAAGCTTCTTGTTCGGAGCTGGGGAACCAGGTTTGCAGTAAAGGCGCGTCTGTGCTGGCTTTGACAGGGTTGGATTTGCTGACGGATGAGAATTTGAGAAAAGAGGCTAGGGAGAGCTTTGAGGAACAAGTTCCAGCTTCCTATCGCCAAAATAAAGTGCAGTAAGGCTAATTTGCGGGGGAAAAGCTAAGATGAGTACAATCTAAGGCGGATTAAAAAGGTTTGAAGAGTCCAGAGGAACTTTCCTAAAAAGTTCC
>CAOJXI010000172.1 GCA_948465665.1 uncultured Clostridia bacterium
GGCTTTTCAGGAAAGCCCCCTGGACCCGAAACCTTTTTAATCCGCCCCAGCTTGTGCTCGTCTTAGGCTGTGCCCGCAAATTTGCTTTATCGAATTCATGTTGTACATAGGATATCATACCGCTTTTTCTCTGTCAATCATTCATCTTTATATTGTAAGTTTGACATTGGTAAACTTGTTTTGGCAAGTAAACAAAAGTCTTACTATATTATTACAATTTGCTTCTCATTCATATAAAATTGTTTCTTCCATATCCTGTTCATCCCAATACAACAAAAAAATTAATTTTTGGACTTTACTTTTTCTTTAAAGCTACGATTATATTAGTAGATGATAGTTTATTATTGCGCAAATACGAAAAATAGGAGAGGATTCCTATTCGGCAGGAAGCGCGTACCAAGCGGGGAACGCCGTTGAAAGATTGGAGTGACCACTATGAACATTAACCCAACGATTGTAAACGCCTATTTTAAAACAAAACCCACCACCCGAACCACCCCAATCAACCAGGCGGGCAGTTTTTTAGAAGTATTATCTGCTAAGATGGATACCACTAATAAGATGGACACCATCACAATCAGCCAGAAGGGTATGGTATCGGGGATTACAAAGGAAATTGTGGGAGATTTAATGAATATCAACAGCCAGGGACATATTCAGGAGCTCCAGCAGGCAGTCAGCAGCGGCAGTTATTCCGTGTCTGTGGAAGAACTGGCAGGGGCAATGATGCAGCGGAGCAGGATTTGATTGCAGTATTTTGGGAAGAATGTAAAAAATCCGGGTAGATAGTCCAAATATAAAGCAGGGCGGTAATTTTCAGGGAGTACGGAGGAATGATATGGAATCAAACGCTTTACAGCAAATGATGGATTATTTGGAAGAATACGCGGGCTTTTTGGAGAACGCGATACAGGCTCAGAACGATAAGCTGGAAGCGCTGCTTTCCCATGACGTTACAATTATTGAAAGTTCTGTCGCCGCTCAACAGAATCTGGCGATACAAATGGAACAGTTTGAAAAGGGCAGGGAAAAACACCAACAGGAAGCTGGCTTCGCAGATAAAACGCTGACGGAAATTGCCCGTGAATTGGAACAGACAGCTCCGGAACAGGCGCGCCGGATTTTAAACTGCCAGGGGCGTATGTCAAAAGCAGTAGAGCAGATTAAGTTCCTGAACAGCAAGGCTATGCGACTGGTAGAGACAAACCTTCAAATTGTCAATATGGGGGCTCCACCTTTGGATAATCTGGAAACTTATACGGAGCGCGCTAAGAAAATTGCCAGTTCTTCAGGACAATCTATTTTCCAGGCGAAAGTTTAACAAAATATGATATAGGGTTATAACTAACAAATTCACAAAAGTTCGTTGTGAGCAGCAGGGAGGAATTATTTTGACCAGGCCAACGTTTTTAGGATTTGAAACGGGACGTAAAGGTCTCGCTGTCGCCCAGAAGGGGCTGGATATTACTGGGCATAACCTTATGAACGTCAATACCCCCGGTTATACCAGGCAGAGGGTGGATCAGGTTTCAGTTTCCGCTTACGGGCAGAACAGCCGCTTTGGCGGGACAAAGGTTGACTTTGCCGGGCAGGGCGTTGATATTACCGGTATTTACCAGACACGCAACGCTTATTTGGATAGGCGCTTCCGTGAGGAATACAGCGACACCAGCTATTATGATCAGAAGCTTAGTATTCTCGGCGATATTTCTGCCATCGTTGACGAAATGGCGGAAACCGGCGGCGGCTTGATGAAAGCAGTCAATACCATTAGTTCAGCCCTTCAGGGCCTTACTACTGATAAGGCGACAGATCGTTCTTATGCGAATATTTTAAGGACTGCTTTCCAGGGGATGGTTCAGACCTTACATGAATATGACAATAAGCTGACCAAGGTTGCCAACCAGCAGAAATATGATTTAACGATTTCTATTGATGAGGTCAACCGTAAGCTGAAAGAAGTAGCTGGCCTGAACAAGCAGATTATGGATGAAGTGGCTGTGGATACCAGCGATAAGGGTTTTTATGGCCCTAACGAATTGTTGGACTCCCGCAACCTGCTGCTGGATGAGCTTTCCCAATTTGCAAACCTGGATGTTGTTGAGCAGGAAGATGGAACTGTTACTGTTTCTATGGGCGACCATGTTGTCGTTGAAGGCGACGAAAGCGACAAGCTTCAATATATGGAGTTTTCCGACGGGGGAGTTTCCCTTGCATGGAATTCAACCGGCCAGGAAGTTAAATTTACTACTGGCAGTTTGCAGGCTTCCATTGAGATGATCAACGGACGCGGCCCCAACCTCCAGACCAAGCATGACAGCCCCGAAAAAGGCGTGCCTTACTATAAAGACCAACTGGATACTTTTGCCCGTACTTTTGCCAATGTGATGAACAACATCCTTCCCAGCAAGCTGACCGACCAGGGCGAACCGGATTCCATTGAATATAAGCAGCTTGTAGGGGCAGTTATTACAGATGAGTCGGGCAAACAGGTAGTTACAACACAGCCTGGCCATGTCACTGCTGGAAATATTACCATTTCAGAAGAATGGGCGTCTGAACTTGAGTATTTGTTCCCAAGTTCGTCCAGTGCCACCAATGCACAGTATTTTACTAAAATGAATACTATGCTTACAACTAATACAACAACAGAGTTTTATACCAACGGCCAGAAGTTCAGCGGTTCTTTCCGGGATTTCGTTACAGATATTTATGATACCTGTGTGGGCGAGGAAAGTTATTTTATGGGGCGCAAGGAAGCTTCCGCTGCCATTACTGACCAGCTCCTCGACGAAAGGGACGACATTTCCGCTGTATCCAAGGACGAGGAAACTACTAATATGATGATGTACCAAAGGTATTTCCAGGCTGTTTCCAGAATGATGACCACTATGGATGAAGCATTGGATGTTATTATCAACAAAATGGGCCTGGTGGGACGTTCTTAATCCTTCCCCCTCTTTTAATTATTTTGCGGGCCCTTGCTCGTAAGAAAGGACGATGATTTTCATGCGGGTTACTCAAAACCAGATGACACGTACATTTTTACGCCATATGAACACCAATTTAGAGCGGCTGTCCAAATCCCAGGATCGGATGACCGGTCAGAAATATAAAAAGTCTGCGGAGAATATTTCCGATACCGCCAGGGCTTACCGTATCCGGCAGGAACTGTATGATAACGAGCTGTATACCACCAATATCCGCGACATTGACGCGAAGCTTTCTTCTGCGGAAAGCGACCTAAATTCCATTAACAGCATTATGGTGAGTGCCCGTGAACAGATTGTGCTGCGCGGCATGAACGACACAAACAAGCTCCAGAGGGTCAATCTGGCACAGGAATTAGACGGCAACTTGGGTGAAATTATCCAGTTCGCCAACTCCCAGTTCTCAGGCCGCTACCTCTTTGACGGCAGTGAAAACGGCGAGCCGCCTTTTAATTCCGAAGAATATACGATTAAAGATGCAGATGGCAATCCTGCCAAAACTACAGGGCTTACTTACCACCACATTCCGGTAGACATGATATTTAAGAATGATAAAGGTGAGCTGTGCTACCGCTACGAGGATGATCCCACATCTACTACAACCCCGCCTGCTAAAATGTTTGTAGAACCGGGCAGTTACAGCAATTATACTCCGCTGCCGGCGGGTTCTAACGTGAAAGAAATGGTTATCCCGGAAGATGTGGATCAGTTTGTCGATATCGGCGCAGGGATTACCATGGCAGGCAACCGGGTTGAAGAACGTTCCGCATTCAACCTTACCTTCTCCGGTTTGGAAATCTTGGGGTTTGGCAAAGATGATGAGACAGGCGTCCCCAAAAACGTATACAGCCAGCTTCAGGATGCCATTGTGGAGCTTCAAAAGGAAAACGGCGACTTTGACCGCTCCCATATGGAGGATATCAGCAACAAAATGAAAGACAGTACCGAAGACCTTCGCTTAACCGTTATTGATATCGGTACCAAAACCCAGTTCCTGGAGAAAACCCTTGAGGGGCTGGAAAATGACAATGAGAACCTGACCAAGCTCCAGCAGAAACTGGAAGTCGCCAATACGGCAGAGGAATCCATTGCCTGGAAAAATTACCATGCTCTTATGATGGCTACTTACCAGTTTGGTTCCAAGGTTGTCCCCACTTCACTAATGGACTTTCTACAATAAAGGCTGCGGGTATTTTTTAATTTAATAGGGGGTGTGACTATGCAGCTTTTAAAGATTGAAAACATTCCAATCCAGTACAAATTCCAGATTGAACGCGCTCGGTTGGAGCTTAAACAGGCAGACAATCCGCAAATGCACCAGTCACGCACCGCGGCGCGACTTAATCTCCAAAAAAAGGATATTCAGGTTAGGCTGGACACCACTGAAATGAGGAACAGTTTAAACCTGAAAAGCACCGCGACGATGCTGGCTGACGAAGCTTCCAAGGGGGCTCAGGCTGTTCAAAAGGCAGTGGCTGATTTTGGGAACTTTGCATATCAGGCAAGCCAGATTCAGAACGGCGTGACGATTCCCCAGCTAATTTCCCAAAAGCTCTTTGAGCAGCCGGATACCATCACAACTTTCCTGCCCAGTGCCGGGCCGGAGATTTCCTGGGATCCAGCTACCGTCGATACGGATTATATAGCGGCTTCCACCCAGACGGATTGGGAAATTAACCAAAATGTCCTGGATTATATCCCGGGCAAATTCCAAATGATTATTGAGCAGTACCCGCAGGTCAAAATTGAATATCTGGGCGAGCCTAATTATGTACCGCCCAGCGCAAATCCCAACTATGAAGAGCCTGTGGCATAAATAGCCCGTTTCTCTTTAGCGCGTCTGTCCTTTTGGGGCGGTAAAACCGCCCCTGGATGATAGCGCAAATATTCGCGGGCCATTATTGTAGAAGGTCCCACAGGCTCAAAATGTGCGGCGGTCAGCGCCGTGTCCTTTTCGTTTACGATGCAGCCATACTCTGTGAAATGATTGAGCGTGGATTGAAACAAACTAAAGTAAAAATCCAACAGCTATGCGCCGGGTTGCCTGACTGCATAGCTGTTGTCATATGAAAGGGGATTATTCTTATGAAAATTCTCACCAGAGATTTTGGTGAAGTTGAAGCGGCCCCGGAGGATATTATTACTTTTGCTTCCCCCATGTTTGGGTTTGAGGATTTGACCCAGTATATCTTTTTATTTGCAGAAGAAAATACAAATTTTGTCTGGCTCCAGTCAGTGGAGAATCCTCATATCTGCTTTATCCTTGCTGATCCTAAGCTTGTAGAGGATCATTATGCCCCCAAGCTGCCCACGGATGTCCAGAAACAGTTGGGGGAAGGGGACTACCTTTTCTGGCTGGTGGTTGTGGTTGCCCAGGATTTCCCAAAGTCTACCATCAATATGAAAAGCCCTGTTATTGTCAACCTTCAGACTAAACGCGCTGTCCAGACAATTCTTGATGAGGATTACCCCATACGCCGTCCCCTTGTCGGCAGTCAGGAGGGACGCTGATTATGCTCGTACTCTCCAGAAAAGCCGGCGAATCGGTTATGATCGGGGAAATTGAGGTTAAAATTACCGAGGTTTCCGGCGATCGTGTTAAAGTTGGTATCCAGGCCCCAAAAGAATATAAAATTATGCGGAAAGAACTTTGCCAGACCGTGGAAAGCAATATTTTGGCGGCTAAGTCTTCTGCATCTAAAACAGACCTTATGTCGTTTTTGTCCAAAATTGGGCAGGAAAAGGAAAAATAAAGCTGGGCTGCGGGGAATAAGCTAAGATGAGTACAAGCTAGGGCGGATTAAAAAGGTTTGAAGAGTCCAGAGG
>CAOJXI010000173.1 GCA_948465665.1 uncultured Clostridia bacterium
CTTTTTAATCCGCCCTAGCTTGTACTCGTCTTAGCTTTCTCCCGCAAATTTGCTTCATTAAAACTGCATTATTTTTTCCAAATGGAAAGCATTAAAAAAGCGCAGCAAAGCAGCAGGGTAAAATTTCTCTGTTCCCCTCTCATAAGCATCCACCCTGCTATTGCCAATGGGATTAAAGCAGCAATAGAAAGAACCATCCCCAAAAACTCCGCCTTTCCCGGCTCCAAGAAACGTCCTAAAACCACATCTGCAAGACATCCCCCATCCAACGCACCAACCGGCAAAAGCTGAAACAATCCCAATACCAAATGAACGGCCGCCGCAGTTTCAAATTTCCCTGGCAGGCAAAGAAACCCAGAGGCACAACATAAATTCATCATCGGCCCGGCTAAATAAACAAATGCTTCCTGTTTCCATCCAGCAGAAGAAAATCCCTGTTTTCTCACCAGTTCAATCCCAAAGCAGGAAAAGCACATCCTGTCCATGGGAATATGTACTATAAATGTAGCCGCCAGATGTCCTAATTCATGAATCAAAAGCGCAAAAAAGATATGCCCAATATTCTGTCCTGAATGTTCCAGCGAAAGAAAAACCCCCAGCATAGCAAAAAAGGAAAAGTCAAAAAAAACGGTAAAATCTCCAAACCGGAAGCCCATTCCCCCATCATCCCCCTGAATACCTGGAAGAAGGAAGAGGAAGCTCCAAAATCCAGGCGGGGTCTGTCAAAGTCCCATCTATAATACATTCAAAATGAAGATGCGGCCCCGTAGAAACCCCTGACGAACCTACTAATGCAATCTCCTGCCCGCAGGAAACAGCTTCCCCTTCTTTTACAAGCAGCTTGCTGCAATGGGAATAGGTCGTTATAGTGGAGGAGCCATGCCGGAGCATAAGATACTTCCCTAAAGAACTGGAAGTTCCCGTTTTTTCCACTACACCGGCTGCGGCAGCATAAATAGGGCTTCCCAAAGGCGCGCCAATATCAATCCCAGTATGGAAATCAGGCTTTCCGGTAATGGGATGCTCCCTTGGGCCGTATTTGCAGGTTAAATATCCTTCGGTTGGGAGTACCGCAGCAGCGGCGGAACGCCGTCCATCCTGTATGACGGAAAGGGCATAAGGCATCTGTTCCATGGAAACGGGATATGTCCCCCCTGCGGCTGCGGCAGAAGAGACTATATTTTCGGTGTTGCCGGAGGGGTTTTCCTCCCCGCCTGCAGGTTCTGTCCCATTAAAATGGTTTTCTGAATTTTGTACGGCGGCAGATGTAGATGGGGAAAGAATGATTTCTGTCTGTCCCTGACCAAGTCTGGCGCCGTCTTCCTCCAAGCCTTTGGACAAAATTTCCTGAAGAGTTTCTGAAATCCCTTTTTCTTCTGCCTGCTGGATATATTCCGCAGCAGTAAAAACCGCCTGCATATCTGAAAGCTGTTCCTGCAATCCCTGCTGCATTTGTAGAAAAAGCGGTTCAGAGGCCAATTTAAATAAACATGCCGCCGCAAAAAGGATTACAGCAGCGCATACCTGAGCGGAAAGGAACCGGGAAAGGCTGTCCTCCGGTTGGGCAGCCGTCGTTGGTGTGTGTGATGGAAAAAAAGGAGGAACAGAGGACTGTGAAATATTAATTGGTTCTTCTGCCGGAACTTCTGTTTTATTCTCTGCATTTTCCTGTATTGGTTTTGTTTCCGAAACAGCCCCTGCTTCAACTGGCTCTAATAAGCGAACGTCTGTCGGCCTTTCAAAAGTCTGCACTGCGGCTTGGTAATTTTGCGGGATTAGATCTGAAACAGACGGCAATATTTCCTGCGGTATGCCTTCTTTTTGAAAGGGGGCAGATTGTATAGGGATGTTTCCGCCTGAATTTGCAGGAACAGGTGCAGGCGTGGAAATTGAATATCCCCCATGGGAGGGGACCGGTTTGTACCATCCGGTTTCTACTACCTGGGGGGATGCCTTTATACGTGAACGGGTTCCATAATGGGGGGATGTCCCAGTTGTAAATTCTGCCATTTTAACCATTCCTTTCGTTGTACTGCTTCTTTTACCTCTATTTTATGCAAAAGGGCTGGTTATAAGACCAGCCCTTTTGCACAATATGGAATTTTGGAATCCTTTTTACTTGATAAAGATAATATTAGCAATCCATGTCTCACTTCCAGACGCATAAAGTGCAATCCCGACTTTTGTATAGGTACTGTCCCGCATAATTGCATCGTGCCCTTTGCTGGTTTTCCACCCATCAATACTCTGGCTGACCATTACATTTTCATCTCCAACGGCAAGCATCCCCCGGCGGCGGTATTGTATTTCACCCCATGCCAGAGGTTTGATGTTGTTTTCCGAAAGGACAGTTTCCCAGGAAGTGCCATTAGGCCGGGTATGGCTGAATATATCATTATCCAGCATTTCCACTACCCGGACAGCGGAACAGTCATCCAGGCTGCTTTCCCTTGTTACTTCCTCGATTCCAAGCGAACGCCGGTATGCGTTCAGTTCGTCTAAAATACCGTCCTCTGCCTCTGTTTTGCGGCTGTAACGGGATTTTGTACCGCTGGAAGTTTCAGAATCGCTGGAGTCTGCCTTTTTAACAACCACTTTTGAAGAACTGTTTTCAGAATCTTGCTGAGGTTCCGCTTTTTCTGGTGCAGAGGGAGAAGGATCAGGCGTTGATGAACTGCTTGCTTCAGCCTGTTCCTCCGCCTTTTGAGCGGCTTCCTGTTCTGCCTTTTTTGCAGCTAAAATCTGTTCCATTTCAGCCGTTATCTGCGGAGATTCCTCCGAAAGTTTCTGGACAGCTTCCAAAGCCTGATCTATTTGGTCTTTTACAGATTTGACCTGTTCTAATTCCTTGTCAATGAATTCTTTTAGCAAGTTAAGGCTTTCCTTTTTTTCTGCCGCGGTTTCCAGTAAATCCTCTGCCTGCTTTTGCAGCCTATCCAGCTTTTCCAGAATACCATTTATCTGTTCAGGAGTATCAAACGTATCTGCTAGCAAAGGGGCTTGTGCTTCTAATGCCGTCGTTAAATATTCCTGTGCTGTCTGTATGGCAGTTTCAGCATCTCTGTAAGCCGCCTTTTCCGCATCTGCCAAAAGAAAACGGGCTTGTTCTAAAGCTGCCTCTATTTTCGTTCCGCTTTCTGCCAAAGGTTTTGCGAGTTTCTGTGCCGCGTCTTTGTATTCGCTTGCCCTGCCGGAAAGCAGGTACATTTCTGATAAAAATTCCGCGCCTTTATCTTCTGCCGGGGGTTCCTCTGATGATGCTGTACTGATGCTTTCAGAAGATATTTCTGATGAAGAAACGCTGCTTTCCGGTAAGGAACTGCTTTCAGACGGCGGTATATTTCCGCACCCTATCAATAAACCTGACGCCAAAATAACCGCCATGCTGATTTTTCCCATATTTTTTCGATTTAACATACCCGTTTCTTTCTCCTCAAAAATTCACTTTAACTTTTGCAGAACCCAATTTTCAAGTGCATCCTTTTCATTGGGAAGAACATCGTTTATCACGTCATCCAGCAGGGCATGAAGTATTTTCCCTATCTCCGGCCCCGACGGAACTCCCAGCTTTTGAAGCTCCTTCCCGCCAACAGCCAACTGCCCAATACAGATGCAGTCCCCCCGTTGTAAGATATCCCTTGACTGTTCCCTAAGACGCAGTATCTCACTTTTTTCAGCATTGCCGCCAGCTTCCCACATAAAAATAAGCTGGCTGACAGCCTCCATCCCCAACCCGCCTATCATTCTGCGGAGTTCTGGAATTGACTGCGGGATAGGATTCCCCGCCTGCTCCACCAATAAGGCCGCCCTGCTCCTGGAATCTTTGTCCGTTCTAAGGGCAATGCAGCATTTCCTCGCTTTTTCCCCTGCATTTGGGGAACCTGGAAATGCACCTTTCCACAGCAGCAGGCTGAGGCGCGCTGTCATGACCATCCAATCAGTCCATCCATCCGGCGTTGAAAGCTCAAGGCAATCCGCCGCCGCAAGCCAATCATCCCTGCTGTAAGGCGGTTCCAGGCCCAAAGCGGCAGCCAAAACCGGATAAAAATCCTTTACCAATGGTGCGGCGTATTTTCCAAGCAAAAATCCAGTCAATTCCGCCCAAATGCGTTCTGGAGATATCAGGGCAAGGCGTTCCTTCCCTTCCATAACAGCTGCCGCAGTTTTTTGCTCCAACCGGAACCCCAGGCGGGCGGCAAACCGAAGCGCCCGAAGAATCCTGAGAGCGTCCTCCTGAAACCTCATCTGGGGAACTCCTACGCAGCGGATGCGTTTCTCCTGCAAATCCTTCTGGCCTTCAAAAAGGTCAATCACTTTCCCATCCCGGCCGCAGGCCATAGCGTTGACGGTAAAATCACGGCGGCTTAAATCTTCCTCCAATGTCCGGGTAAAGGTTACATTATCCGGTCGGCGGCTGTCTGTATATGTACCGTCAATTCGATAGGTGGTAATTTCGATTGGTTCCCGATTCCACAGAACCGTTATGGTTCCGTGTTTTTTTCCGGTGGGGATTGTGCTGAATCCGGCTTTGGAAAATACGCTCTCTGTTTCGTCCGGTTCTGCACTGGTACATAAATCCCAGTCATGGATTGTTTTGCTCAGAAGGGAATCCCGTACACATCCCCCAACTGCACAGATTTCATAACCGCTTTTTTCCATAATCTCCATAATGCGCTGAATTTTTTCCGGCACCTCAATCACTGGCATTTGTTTTCCCACTTTCTGTTATCCGGTATTGCAGCAGGCTCCCCGCTGGATAATAGCCGCCTTCTTCCCTGAAAAACCATTTTTTACAAACCGGGCAGGTATAAAGCTTTTTTTGTACCTTTAAATTAATTTTATCCTGTACCACAGCATCCAAAATGGATTGTTCCGGTTCCCTGCCGCAGCAGTATTGAACCAACCGCTGGGATGGAATATGCTGATTGTGCAGGCTGTAACCGCTTTCTCGGTCAAACCACCTGGAAAAGCTATTTTCCTTCATCCTGAAACAGCTCCGGGAAAATATACTTTTCTGCCAGTGCTGCCGCATCGGACACGCAGTCTTTACAGGAGCGCAGCATCGGCCCGCCGGTCAATCCCTTTAATTCGCGGCAGAGGAGGGAGCCGTTTTGTTCTTCAAATTCTTTCAACATTGGCTGGATAAGGGCATAAGTATCCATTTTAGTAACTCCCTTGCCGGGCAAAGCATCGGAACATTTCAGTCCCGCCAACATCGCCAACGCTGTAACAGTACCGCAAATTTCCCTGGTTTGTGCGATCCCCCCGCCAAAGCCTTCTGAGATTCGATAGCCGTCCTCTGGCGTAAGGTTTAACAAATCACAATAAGTACACATTACGGTTTGGGAACAATTATAACCATTATGAAAACGGCTGCGGGCTGTTTGTATTCTGCTTTCCATATATACATCTTCCTTTTAATAAATTTTTTTGCTGCCTTTCCTATTATATCGGATTTACTGTTTATTTTCCACCCTATATTTCAGGAAAGGGTGCCAAACAGAGGGAATCTGGGCAGCAGGCTCTAAGGTACTCCATCATGGCAAACCGTTGGTTTGCTGGATGGCTGCAAGAGGAAACTTCCAGCTTCGTCAAACTCTGCGGAGTTTGACACAGAGGAAGAAGCCCGCCATAATGGGGCTGCCCCAACGAAGCTGGTTCCAATCCCAATCTGATACCACCCCCGAAGCAATTCCAGCGGGCTTTTGATTTTAAATACTGACGAAGCGGTTAGTTATCAGTTTTTTAGGTGAGGTTTCCGTTTTCTTTCAGCCTGCTGGGGTATTTCGCGCCTGCGGGCGCGACCAGGGGGCTTT
>CAOJXI010000174.1 GCA_948465665.1 uncultured Clostridia bacterium
CGCCTTAGCTTGTACTCGTCTTAGCTTTCCCCCGCAAATTTGCTTTATTGTAAAACCCGTCTTGTAATCTCAATAAAATCCCGCGCATAAGTTGTCAAGCAGGAATTTTGCCTATATGCAAGCACCAATTTATTAACAAGCGGCGACTCTCCAACTGAAAAAGCGCATAAGGGCCAAATAGAAGACGCATACTGTACATATGTCTCTGGGGCAAGGCAAACTCCCAATCCCTGCATAGTAAGCTGAATACAAAGAAGGCTGCTTCGGCTGCGCAAACTGATAGGCGGTTGGATATGGTATTGTTCAAACAACTGTGCAGCAGCGCGCCCGGTATTTTGGTCTGAAAAGTGTAAAATAAACGGGTTGTCAGCAAACATCCTCAAATCAATCCATGGGTAATTGGAACCTTCGCGCTGTATCCCGCTGGAAGCTAACGGGTGATCGGTAGGGAGAACAAGCAGAATTTCCTCTTGTGCCAAATCCTCATATGCCAGCCCAATCAGCGGCTGCCATTTGCTGAAAATAGCGAAGTCCAGTTTGCTGTCAGTCAGCAGAACCTCTTGAATAGAATAACTTTCTTCGTAAATATTAATGTTTACGCCAGGATGGGTTTTATGGAATTCCGGCAGAATACGCGGGATAATGCAAATCCCCCGCATAGACGGAAATGCAATGTTAAGTTCTCCTTCATAGGAGGAATGTAATTCTTTCAGTTCTTTTTCCCAGTTCTGGTCTAGGATTAATGCCTGCTGGGCATATTTCAAGTATCTCTGTCCCAGGAAGGTAAGATCGTAGTGGTGCCCGCTGCGCCGGAACAGTTCCCCGCCAAGCTCCTGTTCCAGTTTTTGCAGGAACTTGGTTAGGGTTGGTTGGGAGATGTACAGTTCCTGGGCTGCTTTTGTCAAATTTCTATGCTTTACAATGGCTATAAAATATTCAAATTTTTGGAAATCCATCTCTGCCTCCTGTCTGCTGTTTTCCCCAATGGAAAAAGTATGCAAAAGAGTTATAAATTTTATGATTATTATGAATTGGACAAATATCTTCCACTATATTACAATAAATTTATAGAAAATGCAAGAAACCGGGAGTGAGATAAATGCAAAAATGGTTCAACAAACAATTTCAATTGGAAGCAAACCAAACAACAGTGAGAAAGGAACTGCTCGCCGGAATTACAACCTTTGTCACCATGGCATATGTGCTGGCTACTGTGCCTAATATATTGGGCGGTGCAGGTTTTGACAAACATGTTGTACTGACAGCTATGGTTCTGCTGATTATCCTGACAACCTGCGCCATGGCGTTTTACACAAACCGGCCTTTTGCATTGGCGCCAGGGCTTGGAAGCGTTGGCATTGTTGCCTCTATGATTACAAATGAGGGGATTCCACCGCAAATTACAGCAGGCGTTATCTTTTGGAGCGGGATGCTGTTTATTTTGATTTCGTTTTTAGGGCTGCGCGAGGCTGTCGTCCGGGTCATACCAGCCAGCCTGAAACATGCAGTGAGTGCGGGAATCGGGCTGTTTATTGCATTGCTGGGGGCAAAGGGCTGCGGCCTGATTGTTGCGGTGCAGGCAAAAAATAATTTGGCCTTTGGAAATCTGACTTCTCCAGAAGTGATCGTCTGCGTAATAGGATTTTTAATCCTGCTGGTTATGAAAAGCCGCAGGGTGCCGGGAGACATGATTTTAACAATCGGGCTGACAACCCTGGTTGGTATTCCCTTCGGCGTAACCAAGCTTCCTGAGAATATTTTCTCCATGCCCGCCGAATTAGGAGATCAGTTTTTGAACATTGATTTTTTAGGTTCTTTAAAATTTTCCTACCTGCCCTTTTTAATTGCCTTGTTTGTTCCTGACTTCTTTTCCACATTTGGCACTGTGCTGGGTGTAGGTGCAAAAGCCGGATATTTGGATGAAAACGGCAATCTTCCGGGCATTGACAAATGCTTTAAAGTGGATGCAGTTGCAACAAGTTTTGGAGCGCTGTTTGGTATGCCCAGCATGACTACATATCTTGAGTCCTCCGCTGGCGTAGAAGCAGGCGGCAAAACAGGTTTAACTGTGGTTTTCACCAGTGTTTGTTTTGTGCTTGCGTTGTTTGTTGCACCCTTGGCGCTTATTATTCCATCTGCTGCCACTGCCTCGGTACTGATTTTTATCGGCGTTAATATGTTAAGCGGTATGCGCAAAATCAACTATGACGATATGACCGAATATTTACCAGCTTTTCTTTGTGTTACGTTTACCATATTTGCTAATAATATTGCTAATGGTATCAGCGTAGCTCTGCCAGCCTATTTGATCTTAAAGCTGGCAGCAGGCAAAAGGAAAGAAATTTCTCCTGTTATGTGTATCCTTGTCTGTGTCTGCCTGCTGTACTTTTTCACATTGATATAGGGCGTTTCATCTGGATAAAAACGAATAATGAAAATGCCCGTTTTTGCGGCATTTGTTATAATCAAAGGAGGGCTATTTATGAACAAGAGACCGATTATTATTGACACAGATCCAGGGATTGACGATGCGTTAGCCATTGCCATTGCGTTGTTTTCTGAGGAACTGGATGTCCGATTAATCACAACTGTGGCAGGGAATGTTTCCCTTGAAAACGTCACCTTTAATGCACTGCGTCTGTTAAGTTTCTTCGGGAAGGATGTTCCGGTCGCAAAAGGGGCAGAGTTTCCATTGCTGGCTGAATTTGTGGATGCGTCCAACGTACATGGCAAGACAGGGATGGAAGGGTATGATTTTCCTGCTCCCAAGGAAGAACTGCTGCTTCCCGATCATGCAGTCAATGCTATGCGCCGTGTAATTTTGGAAAGCCCGGAGCCAATAACATTGGTTCCTATTGCCCCCCTGACCAATATCGCCCTGCTGTTTGCCCTCTATCCAGAAGTTAAAAAGAACATCCGGGAAATTGTCCTGATGGGCGGTTCAGCTTCCCGCGGCAATAAAGGCGTTATGTCAGAGTTCAATATTGCCACTGACCCAGAAGCTGCACAGATGGTTTTCCAGAGCGGCGTTCCTATCGTTATGGCTGGGTTGGATGTTGGGCTTAAAGCGCTGGTTTACCCGGAAGACAGCGAAGAAATCCAGAAGATGGGCCGTGTCGGGGATATGGCTTATCAGTTGTTCAAACGTTACCGGGGCGGCAGCTTTAAGACTGGCCTTAAAATGTATGATAGCTGTGCAGTAGCTTATTTGTTATGCCCGGAGCTGTTTGAGGTTGTGGAAACATATGTTGGCGTAGAACTCCGTGGTTCTATGACAGCAGGCTGTACAGTAGTTGACCTGAAGGGATATCTGCACCAGGAGCCAAATGCACGCGTCCTGCTGGATATCGACGGTGAAAAATTCCGTAAATGGTTTAAACAAGCCATAGCAAAGTGTATTTGAGAAAGAGGGGAACGGAATGTCATCATTCATTATGTATGCGTCTGCAGTTATTGCGGTTGCTGTTGTCGTTTTTATGCTTATCAAGAAAATGGATATCAAAATTACCCTGTTCCTGATGGGAATTATTTTAATGTTTGTGGGTGCGGCGATTGGGAACCCGATTGGCGGGGCAGATTATGCGTCAACAGGGGCGATGTGGCTTGACCCGCTTAAAGTAATCGCCGATCAGTTTAAGAGCACCATTTCTTCGGCTGGCTTCATCATTCTGATTTTAGGCGGCTATTCCGCTTATATGAATTCAATCAAGGCGAACAATGTCACTGTCAGCGTATTGACCAAGCCGATTGCAAAGATCAAATCTGTGTATATTTTAGTACCAGTTGTCTTCCTGCTTGGGAATCTGCTTTCATTGGTTGTACCAAGCGCGTCGAATCTGGCGATTATTCTGCTTGCCACACTGTATCCCATTTTAATACAGGCGGGGATGAGCACCTTGACCGCGGCGGGCATTATTGCAACAACTGCAACCATTGTACCTACGCCGCTGGGCAGTGATAATGTTGCCATTGCAGCAGAACTGGCGCAGACAGCGGAATTTGCAGGTATGACCGCAACTGATTATGTTTTCCGTTATCATGCTATCGTTTCAGTCCCGACCCTGCTCCTTATGGCGGTTGTCCACTATTTCTGGCAAAAGTTCTGTGACAAGAAGGATGGGGGCAAGGCAAACGCTTTGGACAAGGTAGAAAAAGTTGAAGAAATTCCAGGCGGGCCTTTGTTCCGTGTCGTGTATGCAATTCTGCCGCTGCTTCCAATTTTACTGCTGATTGGCGTTTTTGCCATTCAAAAGCTCACTGGCGTAAAGATCAATATCAGCGTTGAAGTTGCGACACTGTTCTCTTTCCTAATCGCTGTTATCTGCGAACTGATACGCAATAAAAACGGCAAAGACACTTTGAACCAGACTGAATCCTTTTTCAAAGGAATGGGCGGCTCTATGCCGATTGTCGCCCTTCTGGTGGCAGGTACGATTTTTGTAACCGGGCTGAAATCCATTGGCCTAATCTCTGCGCTGCAGGATGCAATGGTTGGGATGCAGGGAAGCGGAATGGGGTTTGTTCTGCCGCTGCTGCTGGTTGGCTTGACTGCTTTAATCGTGCTTTTGAGCGGGAGCGGTACAGCGTTGTTCTTTGCCATGGTGCCTTTGATGGTTCCTCTGGCTGCGGCTGCGGGTATTTCCGTCTTTGCTGTATCCATCCCAATGGGGCTGGCCGGCAACCTGCTGCGTGCAGTATCCCCGGTTTCGGCAGTTGTCATGATTGTTGCGGGAAGTGTCAAGCGTGAACCGCTGGCTGTTGTGAAACGGACTGCAATTCCCATGATCGTAGGCACAGTGTTTATGTTTGTGCTTTCCATGCTTTTGTTCCTGTAAGGAGGAAGACGGAATGAAAAAAATCGGAGTAGTTGGCAGTATCAACATGGATATGACTGTGTTGGCTGAGAGGATTCCTTTAAAGGGTGAAACCTTGAAAGGGGAAAACCTTCGTTATATTCCAGGGGGCAAGGGTGCCAACCAGGCGGTTGCTATGGCAAAACTGGGCGCGGAGGTTGAAATGTTCGGCTGCGTGGGAGACGACGATGCAGGACAAAAGCTTATTGCCAATCTTCGTAATGTGGGCGTTGAAACCAGAAATATTCGGGTAATGCCCCAAACAACTACAGGTCTGGCTATTATTACTACCGGCGAAAATGACAATACAATCATTGTTGTAGCTGGAGCGAATAACTGTGTGGATATTGCCTATGTGGAATCTGTTCGGGAACAGATTTTAGAATGTGAACTGATCCTGCTCCAAAATGAAATTCCACAGGAAACAATTGCCTATGTAATTGATTTATGCAGGGTAAACGGGGTTAAGGTTCTTCTGAACCCAGGGCCGGCACGCCCGGTAAGCGAGGAATTGATTGAGAAACTGACATATATTACCCCAAATGAGCATGAGGCGGTTATACTGTTTGGGAAAGAACGCACCTTTGAAGAAATGATGGCGCAATACCCGGAGAAATTGATTATTACCCAGGGATCAAGAGGTGTGAGCGTTTGCCTGAAAAATGGGGCGATTCTGCATATTCCCGCGTTTAAGGCTAATGTGGTTGATACGACCGGCGCGGGGGATACCCTGAATGGGGCGTTTGCTGCGGCGGTTATACGGGGCGAACCAATAGAGAAAGCTTTGATGTATGCAAATATAGCGGCAAGCCTTTCAACAGAAAAACATGGCGCTCAGGGCGGTATGCCAACAGATGATGAGGTGCGCCAAGCTATGAACGCGGGATTAAGCTAAGGTGAGTGTAGGCTGGGGCGGATTAAAAAGGTTTGAAGAGTCCAGAGGAACTTTCCTAAAAAGTTC
>CAOJXI010000175.1 GCA_948465665.1 uncultured Clostridia bacterium
AGCTGGTACCAATCCCAATCTTATCCCACCCTCTGAGCAATTCCAGCGGGCTTTTATTTTGAATACTGACGAAGCGGTTAAGTATCAGCTTCTTTGGTATGGTTTACAATATTTTAAGATTGCTGGGGTATTTCGCGCCTGCGGGCGCGACCAGGGGGCTTTTTAGGAAAGCCCCCTGGACCCGAAACCTTTTTAATCCGCCCCAGCTTGCGGTTATCTTAGCTTTCTCCCGCAAATTTGCTTTACAAAATCGCAGGAAACCCAGTCTTGCAGAATATCCCATCTTTCCCTATAATAGAAAGAGGCACTTAATACGAACTCCCCCAACAGGAAAGGAGAAAAAATGAAAAAGGTACGTTTAGGCAGAACCGAGCTTATGGTAACAAAAACCTCTTTTGGCGCACTCCCTATCCAAAGGATACCCTTTGACGATGCAAAGTCAATCCTCCGCCGGGCATATGAAAGCGGGATCAATTTTTTTGACACAGCGCGTTCTTATACGGACAGTGAAGAAAAAATCGGCTATTCTCTATCCGATGTAAGGAACGAAATCTACATTGCAACAAAATCCCCCGGCAAAAACAAGGAAGAAGTCCTCTCTGATATTCAAACAAGCTTAAAACTAATGAAAACCGACCATGTAGATATCCTACAGCTTCACAACCCCAGCGTATACCCAGATTACGACGATCCCAACGGGATGTATGCCGGATTGCTGGAAGCACAGAAACGCGGTTATACCCGTTTTATAGGAATCACGAACCATCGTTTGGCTTACGCGCAGAAGGCAGCAGAGGAAGGAAAATTTGATACAGTACAGTTTCCGTTTAACTATCTGTCCTCAGAGGGAGATATAAACCTAGTTAAGACCTGCGGAAAAAATGATGTAGGGTTTATCTGTATGAAAGCCCTTTCCGGCGGGCTGATTACAGACGCACGCCTAACATTTACCCATTTGCGGGCATATGAAAACGCCGTGCCCATTTATGGAATCCAGAAAATGAGCGAATTAGAGCAGTTCCTGGCGTTAGAGGAAAATCCCCCTGTTATGGATGAGCAGATGGAAACCGCTATTGAAAAGGATCGGAAGGAGTTGGCAGGGAATTTCTGCCGGGCCTGCGGGTATTGTATGCCATGTCCCCAGGGAATTGAGATTCCCCAGTCAGCACGGATGGAATTCCTGCTCCGGCGTTCCCCATATCAGAGGTTCCTCCAGCCTGACTGGCAGGAAAAAATGGAGAAAATTGAAAACTGTATCCATTGTGGGCATTGCACCAGTAGATGCCCCTATGAATTGGACACTCCTTCCCTGCTCCGCCGTAACTTGGAGGATTACCGCCAATTCCTTTCTGAACATATTGGGGAAGTTGGAAAGTAACCAGAAAGGAAGGTTCTCTATCCTATGAAATTCCTTCATACGGCGGATTGGCATCTTGGCCGGATACTGCGTGAATATTCGCTTTTGGAAGACCAGTCCGCCCGCCTTGCCCAACTTATGGAAAGCGTCCGCGAAGCTAAGGCGGATGCAGTGGTAATTGCAGGGGATATTTACGACCGTTCCGTCCCTCCAGCCCAGGCAGTTTCGTTTTTGGACGATTTGTTTTATACGCTTACACAGGAATTAAAAATCCCTGTACTGGCAATTGCCGGAAACCATGACAGCCCGGAACGGTTATCTTTTGGGAACCGCCTGTTTTCCAGTGCAGGACTGTACATGGCAGGAAAAGCTTCTAGGGAAATCCGCCGCGTTACTTTAAAAGATTCCTTTGGAGATGTGGACTTTTACCTCCTTCCCTATTTTACGCCGGAAGAAGCCCGTCCATGGTTCCCAGATACGGAAATCAAAACTTTTAACCAGGCGTTCCAGGCAATTTTAGAATATAATCTTCCCAGAATAAACCCCGCCCATCGGAATGTTTTAATCGCCCATGGGTTTTACCAGGCGGTTTCCCCGGATAAAGCCCAGGATCAGGCTGTCTTTTCAGACTCGGAAATTTCTATCGGGCAAAGTGACCTAATGGATATCTCCCCGGCAGCAGAGCAGTTTGATTATGTGGCTTTGGGGCATCTCCACGCACCTCAGACCGCCGGGAAAAACCATATTCGCTATGGCGGCTCCCTGTTGAAATATTCTACTGCTGAAGCCCGCCAGAAAAAAGGATTTGCCTTAGTTGAACTTGGGGAAAAGGGATCAATAGGATTTGAATTTTTGACTCCTCCTTTTAAGCGCGACCTTCGTACTATCCGCGGGAATCTGGAAAGCCTTCTCGCGGACAATGAACCGTCAGAGGATTATATTGAGGCAGTTCTGACCGATGAGGGTGCAGTATTGGACGCTATGCCCCGCCTTCGGGAAAAGTTCCCCCGTATTTTAGGTTTGCGCTTTGCAGCCAGGGAACAGGATATCTCCGCAGCATCTGCCCCCCAGACTTTCCAGGAAGTGGAACGGCTGGGAAAACTGACCCCTTTCCAGCTCTTTGAACGGTTTTACCAGCAGGTGCGGGGAGAACCTCTTTCTAAACAGCGGGGGGATTTGGTTCAGAAAGCAATACAAGCCGCTTTGGAACAGGAGGAGGAAACCGAACTTTGAAGCCTTTAACCTTAAAGATGACTGCTTTCGGCCCCTATGCGGAAACCCAGGCAATTGATTTTACCGGCTTGAATTCCGACGGGATTTTCCTCATCACCGGCCCTACTGGAGCGGGAAAAAGCTCTATCTTTGACGCTATCTCTTTTGCGCTTTATGGAGCTGCCGGAAGCGAACTCCGGGAAAATACCGGGCTGCGCAGCCAATTCGCAGCCCCCGACGCGGTTTGTGAGGTAGAATACAGCTTTTCGCTTCACGGAAAAAATTATCAGGTAATACGGAGCCCCAGGCAGACTCGGAAAGGCAGGCAGGGAAAAGACGTTACCATCGCGCCAAAGGCAAAGCTTACCCTACCGGACGGCACTGTTATTTCCGGCGTGGATGATGTAAACAATACCCTTGAAAAACTCCTAGGGCTGGACAGGCTGCAATTTAAACAAACCGTCATGCTGGCACAGGGGGAATTCCGCAGGCTCCTGGATGCAAAGAGCAGCGAAAAACAGGAAATTTTCCGGCATCTTTTCGCTACCGAACGTTACAATGCCATAACCCGCCAACTGGAACAGCAGGCAAAATTCCTGGAACAGAAATCCAAAAGCCTGACGGAGAAACTGGAACAGCTTTCCCATTCCGCAGAACTGCCTAACCGGCAGGAAGGCGTTTCCGTTGCGGAACAGCTTCAGGCACAGAATCAATCTGATTTTTCCGTTCTTGCTTCCCTGGAAAAACAGGCGAAGGAGCTTCGCGCCCAACGGGATAAAATCCACCCAGAAGACGGAGAAGCATTAAACCGCCAGTTGGACAGTTTAGATGCAGAACGGAAAATTTTGGAGTCCCTTCTCAGCCGCAAGGATGAAATGGAAGCAGCCTCCCAGGAAATTACCCATTACCATGCAACGGCTGATTTACGGGCGGCAAGCGATGCTTTCAGGCAGGGGAAAACCTCACTTTCCCAAGCTGAAAAACAGTTGGAACAAGCTGAAAGGGAAAGGGATTCCGCAAAACAAAATTTGGCGGATTATCTGCCTAAACTGGAGCAAATCCCTTCCTGGCAGGAGGAGCAGGAACAATTAAACCGTTCCATTACCGAATTAGAGGTTTCCCTTACTGCTGCGCTTCAGCGGGAGGAGCAGGAAAAGGCCCTCGCCAATACCGCCGCGAGCCTGCAAAAAATTTCCCGTCAGGTACAAATTTTAACCCTTTTATCAAGCAGGGCTGGATATTTACAGGATGAGGCGGATTTGGGCGGCGCTTTGCAGCTTTGGAACCAGATATGCTCCCAGCAAAAGGAAGTCCAGGTTTTGCTTTCCCGGTATCGGGAGCAGAGGGAAAAATTTTCCGCTGCTTACAATGCCTTCTTAGACGGACAGGCGGCTGTTTTAGCAGGAAAACTAACAGAGGCTTCCCCATGCCCGGTCTGTGGTTCCCTAACCCACCCCCATCCGGCGCAGAATTCCGGGGAAGTCCCTACCCAGAAACAGGTTGATTCCCTTCAAAAAAAGATGACTGATATCCAGGAAGAAGGTTCCGGCAAGGCACAGGTTTTGACTGCGCTGCTATCCGATTTCTACAACCGTTATCAGGAAATCCTTTGTCTGGCATCTCCGATAGAACGAAAAGATTTAACAGAAAATTTCCTTTCCCATATCTCTATGGATATCCAGGACAAGCAGCAAAAAGCCCGCCTTGCTATCGAACCTTTAGAAGCACAGATCCGAAATTTTGGGACGGGACAGTCCCTTTCCAATACGCAATATTCCAATTTGGAAACTGCTGAAAAACTGCTCAGAAAATATACTGCCCAAAAAGAACAGCTTATCCAGATACAGGCAGAACAGACAGAAAAACTTAACCGCCAAACGCATAACCCTAATGGAAAACCAATCCCTTCCCGCCAAATTCAGGATAGCCTAAATCAAATGAGAAAACGGGTTCAGGAGATTTTTAAACAGATTCAGGAAATTCAAATACATCATGCAAAGCTTGTACAGCAGGTTCAGGCTGCGGAAAAAGTAGCCGCAAACACAGAGGAACAACACAATTTGGCTAGGAAACGGGTTGATGGGCTCCGTAAAATGTTTTTGGAGCTTTTGGGGAAACATGGATATCCTGATGGGGATTCCTTCCAAAAGGATTCCATCCGCTTTGCTCCCAGCAGGATGGAAAAACTAATCCAATCCTATGACCAATACCAAAAAAACCTGAATTCTGCTTCCGGCAGGGTTGAAGCGCTGGAAGCCCAGCTAAAAGGCAAAAAACGGGTTGATACTGCCGCTTTATGGTCTGCTGCCTCTGAACTGGATGAGAAACAAAAACATCTGGAGGATTTACGGGCAGAATGTCTTTCACGGCAAAAGCTAAATACCGGGCTTTTGGAACAGATTACGGCTGCTGAAGTTGAATACAAAAAACTTCAGGACAATTATTTGGACGTGGGAGATATTTCACGCATTACCAGCGGGAATAACGCCCAGAAGCTTTCCTTTGAACGCTTTGTGCTTGCGTCCTATTTTGAAAACGTTATCCATATGGCGAATTTACGGCTTTCCGGTATGACGGAGGGGAGGTTTTCCCTTTTGCGCTCTGACGATTTGGAAAAGCATGGGAGGGCTTCTGGGTTGGATTTAATGGTTTTTGATTCCCATACCGGACGGGAACGGCATGTCAGCACCCTTTCAGGCGGGGAGTCCTTTCAGGCAGCTTTGGCACTGGCGCTGGGGTTGGCTGATGTGGCTGGGATGTTTGCCGGGGGCGTTTCTATGGACGCTATTTTCATTGACGAGGGGTTCGGTGCATTGGATCCCGCTACTTTGGAACGGGCTGTTTCAGTGTTGGCTGCTTTGTCTGGCGATGGGAATGGCCGGATTGTTGGTGTTATTTCCCATGTGGAGAGTTTAAAAGAACGTATTCGGAGAAAAATTGTTGTTGTACCGGGAGTTGAAGGCAGTACGGTTTCGGTAGAATGAGATAGCCTAAGTTGAGTACAAGCTAAGGCAAATTAAAAAGGTTTGGGGTCAAGGGGGCTTTCCTCAAAAGCCCCCTGTCGGGTCCAGGGCAGACAGCCCTGGTCGCGCCCGCAGGCGCGAAATCCCCAGCTTGCTGAAAGTAAACATAAAGCTTGCCTAAGAGACAATAGCTAACCGTTTCGTCAGTATCTTAATAAAAAAGCCCGCTGGAATTGCTTCGGGGGTGGGATAAGATTGGGATTGGAACCAGC
>CAOJXI010000176.1 GCA_948465665.1 uncultured Clostridia bacterium
CGCAGGCGCGAAATACCCCAGCAGGCTGAAAGATAACAGAAACCTTGCCTAAAAGACGATAGCTGACCGCTTTGTCAGTATTTTAATAAAAAGCCCGCTGATATTGCTTCGGGGGTGGTATCAGATTGGGAGCGGAACCAGCTTGGTGGGGACAGCCCCATTAGGCGGGCTTTCTTCCGCTTCGTCCAACTCCGCAGAGTTGGACAGAGCTGAAAGTTTCCTCTTGCAGCCATCCAGCAAACCAACGGTTTGCGGATGATGGCGTATCGAAAGCCGCAAACCCATAGAATCCAACACATCTTTTCATCAAACCCACATTATTATATCGTATCTCAAAGACATTCTCAATGTTAAACCCCCAAAAAGGATAGGAATCTATATGGATATTGACACAAAAATATGCGGAATGGTATAATATGTATATAGTTTTATATTGTATTGTATCCTTAGATGTCAATTCCTAATGAAAGCGGAATGGAGATCAATCATGAAAATGAATCGAAAAGGAAGCAGAAAGAACAATGGTGTATACTTTCTTCTTCCTATTATATTATTTTTTAGTATTATAGGGTTTGTAGTTTTCTCAGTAGCCCAGAAGATATCCGAGGAAATGTCCAAATCTGCAACTCAAAACCTAAGTGAAAGCCTTGACTTGATAAAATGCACAATAGAATCAATTTTAAAAAATGAAGCTGAATTTCAGGCTATGATAGCCCATGAAATAGCAATCTCGGAGAACCCGGAAAAATACATCCAAACCTATGAAAAAAACCAAACAATGGTAAAACTGTCGATAATCCTTTCAGGGAAAGAGGAAGGGGTATCTCATACAGGGGAAAAATTTTCGGAAGAGGGATTAGAATTTTTTCCAGGAAGAACAATAAACGGCATGCCGGTTTCCCGTTCATATCTAAATTATATGGGAACTTGGGCATATACCATAAAATGTCCTGTTATAAAAGAGGATCAGGAGATTGCATCCCTTTATATAGAATATGTATATGATACACTGGACAAATCGCTTCCAAGTGGATTCTATAACCAGCAGGCAGCTTTATATATTATGGATGCGGAAAGTGAAAGGTTTGTCCTAAAACCCAAAGGGATGGGGAAGCGAAGCGCAGGGCACATTAATTTGGAAGATTTTTACCGCGCTAACGATATTGTGGATGAAGGGCTTCGGGCAGAGGTTGCTAAGTGTCTGGAAAATGGAGACGATATCCTGTTTTATCACGATATACGGGATGTAGATGCTTTAAATTATATGTGGTCGGTTAATGAGGGAACACTTTATTTGATTGGATATGTACCAGTTGAGGCAATCCAGCAGGAAGGCAAAACAGTCAATCAAAATATTCTTATTGTTGTTTTATCCATGTTAGCCGCGTTTTTTCTATGCTGCACTTTCTATTATTTCAGCCAAAGGCAGCAGAATAAACTCAGAAAGGAACAGGAAGCCGAAAGGGAGATATACAATAAACAGCTTGCAGAGGCTTTGCGGGCAGCCCAGGTTGCAAGCAATTCCAAAACAATGTTCCTCTCTAATATGTCGCATGATATCCGTACCCCTATGAATGCAGTTCTTGGTTTTGCTTCGCTTCTCTCCATGGATGCGGAAAACCCTGTTAAGGTAAGGGAATATACCAAAAAGATTATGGCTTCCGGCCAGCACCTGCTCAGTTTAATTAATGACATTTTGGACATTTCCAAAATTGAGAGCGGGAAAGTAGTGCTTTCATTTGAACCATTTACCCTTAACAGCCTCATTTCTTCTGTAGATGCAATTATCCAGCCAATGGCAAAGGCAAAAAGGCAGGTTTTCCATGTTGAAGTAACTGGGGTCAAACATGAATACCTTATTGGGGATGAAACCAGAATCAACCAGATTTTAATAAACCTCCTTTCCAATGCGGTAAAATACACCCAGGAAGGCGGGGATATCTGGTTCCGCATGATTGGCCTGAAACAGCGCTCCAGCCAATATGAACATATCCGAATTGAAGTAGAGGATAACGGCTTTGGAATGACGCAGGAGTATCTAAAGACGATTTTCGACGCATTTACCAGGGCGGAAAACAGCACAACAAATAAAGTCCAGGGCACAGGGCTTGGCATGGCAATCACTAAAAACATCGTAGAACTTATGGGTGGAACAATAGAAGTATTCAGCGAACTAAATAAGGGAAGCCTTTTCCGGGTTGAGCTGGAACTTCGCGTCCCGGAGGAACAGTTGGATAAACAGTTTTGGAAAGACAGCGGGATTACCCGGATTCTGTCAGTTTCCAGCGAAAAAGATGTCTGCCAGACGGTTCAGGAACTTATGTCAGAGTTGGGCGTACAAGTCGATACAGCTTCTAGCATAGAGGATGCTTCCCGTTTGATGCAGAACAATGGAAATACAGGAAATAAATACCAGGTTTTACTTTTGGATTATAGTATGTTTGAAGCGGAAACCCAGACTATAAAAGAATGGAGAAAGTCAATCCCGGAAATACCATTTCTATTTTTGACAGGCCATGATGCAGAGGGAATAGAAGATGCCCTTCAAATAGAAAATACAGGTATTCTTACAAAACCATTTTTTGCATCTGCATTTAAGGAAAAAATACTGGAAATGCAAAGGTCTTTACAGGGCGAAAGGCAGGAAGAACCTGTAAAAAGCAATATTTTAGAGGGACTCCATTTGCTTGCCGCAGAGGATAACGAAATTAACGCGGAAATTCTGGAGGAAATTTTAAAAATAGAAGGGGTTTCCTGCGAAATTGTTGAAAACGGGCGGCTGGCTTTGGAACGTTTTGAAAATGCCGCAGAAGGCGAATTTGACGCTGTCTTAATGGATGTCCAAATGCCGGTTATGAACGGTTATGACGCGACAAAAGCAATCAGGACCCTAATGCGTAAGGACGCGGCAGAAATACCAATTATCGCTATGACTGCAAACGCCTTTGCAGAAGATGAAAAGGCAGCCCTGGATGCAGGAATGAACGCTCACATTCCAAAACCGATTGACATAGATATGTTAAGGAAAATAATTAGCCAGTACACCAAACGAAAGGAACAAAAGCATGAAAAGAACCCAAACCAGGAGGTTTAAAAAGCTTACAGCAATTTTTACAGCCGTAGTGATGGCATCAATGCTTCTGTCATGTACAGGCAAAGAGGAAGACAAAAATCTGATTGTGCCGGAAAACGACGTTAAAAAACCAGTCGTTATGTTCAGCCCTATGGAGAAAACCGCTCCAGATGTTGAAAATACCGCGAGGAGCGCTGCCGACAAAACCATTGTCATGGCTGAGGAAAAATTGGGCGTAAATGTGGAATACAGCACTTATACGGCGGAAAATTACCAGGAAAAAACCTATGACGAAGTTTCCCTTGACAGGGTGCGCAATCATATGGACGATATTTATTTATTAAACCCGGACACTATCCAGGCGTTGGGCGAAGAAGATATTTTAATGGACTTATCAGGACTTGAAAACGCGAAGAATCTGCGCGGCATTGTGAAAACTGCAAATACCATTAATGGAAAGCTTGTGGCAATTCCACAGGAAGTTGTGGCTTATGGATTGTTTATTAACAAGGATATGTTCGATCAATACCATCTTGAACTTCCAGAAACACCGGAGGATTTCCTGGAATGTTGCAGGGTATTTCAGGAGAACGGAATTCAAACGCCGGTTGGCGCCAACCGCTGGTGGCTGGAAACCTTCGTCCTTGCCCAAGGCTATGCCGACTTATACAATGGCGGGAATACAGAGGCAGAAATCAAAGCCCTGAACAGCGGGGAAAAGAAATACAGCGACTATATGCGCCCTGGATTTGAATTCCTCCAGGAAATGATTGATCGTGGATATATTGACGCTGGAAAAGCTTATGTCAGCGAAGCAATAGAAGCAGAAGGGCCGGATTTCCTGGCCCAGAAAACGCCTATTGTCATGGCTTACTGGGACGCGGCAAATACGGAAACTGCCTATGGAAATCCCGATTTTGAAATGCTGGTTATTGGTTTTCCAAGCAGCCGCGGCCAAATGCCCGTTATGCCGATGACCGGATTCGCTGTTGGCGTTGGTTCAGAGCATACGGAAGACGCAATGGCCACATTAAACGAGATGATTTCCGATGAAGCCCTCCAGGTATATACGGAAACCAACAAGGTTATTTCACCTTCTAAAAATGTTGAGGTGGACTGCATCCCTGCGCTGAAGCCTTTGAACGACAAAATCAAGGAAAATATTTTTGTACTTGGCTCTAATGCGGGAATGAAGATGGAACAATGGGGCAACACCTGCCAGGTTGTGCGAATGTTATTAAACGGCGCTACAGTGGACGAATGTATGAATGAATTTGACAGGCTTCAGGAAGAGGCAATCAAAAAATAAGATAAATTCGGCAGAAAAGTATTGTATTGATATACTATCTTTTCTGCCGAATTCATTTTACATACAGTATAACAGTACAACCCAAACAGAAAAAGCAGTCTTGCGCCATTAGGTTGAATATGTTAAAATGAGGGAGCACGAGAATCATTAATTGCTTTTCCTTTTATCTACCCTTTAGTAACAATCCTGTAAAACACCAACATATAATAGATACTACGAATTAGGAAGGTGATACGCTATGTCAAAATTACGAATAGCGGTGCTGTTTGGAGGAGCGTCCAGCGAATATGAGGTATCCTTGTTATCAGCGGCTTCGGTACTGCGGAATATCCCGGAAGAACAATATGATGTGATTAAAATCGGCATCACAAAACAAGGCGCATGGTACTTATACAGCGGCCCCATACATTTAATTGAAAATAATACCTGGCAGACAAACCGTTACCTAACCCCGGCAGTGATATCGCCTGACCGCAAATCTCCAGGAATCCTGCATTTTACCGGCAGGGATGGCTATGAACATTGCGAACTGCTGAATATTGACTGTGTTTTCCCTGTCCTGCATGGAAAGAACGGGGAGGACGGAACCATTCAAGGGCTGTTGGAGATGTCCGGCATCCCCTATGTAGGATGTGGGGTTCAGGCAAGCGCAAACTGCATGGATAAAACCATAACGCACACGCTTTTGGATGAAGCGGGAATTCCAGGGGCAAAATGGCGGAAGGCTTATGCTTCCGATCTGAACCGTTTAGCGGAACTGGAACCGGAATGGAGCCATTATCTTGGATATCCAATGTTTGTAAAACCTGCTAACGCGGGTTCTTCAGTAGGCGTTACAAAGGTGAAAAGGCCAGAAGAACTGCGGGCTGCCCTGGAGTTGGCATTTACAGTAGATGACAAAGCAATCATAGAGGAAGCTATCGACGGTATCGAAGTTGAAACCGCTGTTTTAGGAAACAGCGATCCACAAGCTGCGGCAGTTGGGGAAATTGTCCCAACACAGGAATTTTACAGCTACACCGCCAAATATTCAGACGAAAGCACAGATTTATATATTCCAGCCCGGATTTCCGAGGAGGACACCCGGAAAATCCGTGAAACTGCTGTCAAAGCTTATCAGGTTTTGGGCTGTTCCGGCATGGCTAGGGTTGACTTCTTTGTCAAACGGGACGGCAGCGGGATTATTTTAAACGAACCGAATACAATCCCAGGGTTTACCTCCATCAGCATGTACCCCAAGCTGTGGGAATATTCCGGCTTGCCCTATCCTGAATTAATACACCGTTTGATTCAGTTGGCTGTCGAGAAAAAAAGAGGTTAATCTTAGCGCGGGTTTGATGAAATTTTATGCTTTTCCGTTCTAGGTACGCCATCATCAGCAAACCGTTGGTTTGCTGGATGGCTGCAAGAGGAAACTT
>CAOJXI010000177.1 GCA_948465665.1 uncultured Clostridia bacterium
TCCGCACACGTTGAGATCCTAAACAGGCTCTAAGACCGATAACCTTACAATTAAGAGAATTCACATTATATATGTCCTCCTAAAATGGATGCAGGCAGTAAATATACCGGCTTGCAATTTTCCGCTTATACAGTTTTTTCTCAAATTCCAATCTTTGAAGCATGTCATACATAGTAGCTTTAATATTGATTTCCGGTTTTGGTATTTCCCGAATCCGTCCATCGAGGATGGCTTCCGTTACTGCTTTATCAATTTCAGCGCGCGGAATCGTTAGATCATCAATGACAACTTCAAATACAACCTTTTCAATTTGGTTAGCAGCTTCAATTAAAATATCTAAATCCTTCTCAACATCTTTTAAAACTTCATTCAGGCTTCCGCCGGAAAACATCACAGCGTAAAAGTCAATTTTATCTTGGGAGAAAGCTTCCAGACGCAGAAGCTTCTCATATGCCTGATTCCCTCCTTTCCATCTAAGCTCCAGATTGTCGCTTTCCCGCATACGGGAAATTCCCTGGGGAATTTCGGTTTTTGCAGAGCGGAGATTATACGCCAAAAATTCCGCTTTGCAGGTACGGCATAAGCCTAGTTCATTGACCCTTGTCCAAGGCCAGTTTGCATTGCAGCGTATACATTTTGGCATTTTCACCAAGCCTTCCTATATTTTTTCTTCTTATTTCTATTATAGGAAGCAGGCAGAAGCTTGTCAATCATTGTCAAAGGCAGCCGTAAAACTAATCCTTTAAATCAATAAATACGCGTTCTGCTTCTGCGCGGTTTAAAGCAGACAGGAGGATTTCGCCTTCGTCAATGATTCCGGTATAAAAGACATTCCTTTCCTCATCATAGCAGCAGTAAACCTTTACGCCGCAGTTGGTGTTATATTTTTTGAGCCTGGTAAAAAAGATCCCCTGTTTCCGCAAAACCGCCTTGGATGCTGCCCATTCTTCTTTTTCTATGTCAAAATATTCTTCATACCGCCAGCCCCTTTCTTCCAAAGCATCTTCCTCGGTATCATATTCATTGCAGGAAAGGGATTCAGTCAGCACGCGCAGGAAGAACACGGATAGTTTTTTATCCTCCGGCTTCCACACAGAACAGTCATCCCCGCCGCGATGCCAGTAAACAGGCGGATCGTCCAGCCGCAAATCCTCTTTGCGGATTCCCAAATACCCGATGCCGCCTACATAGTCGCTGCCAATCAGCAGGTAATCCTCCGGCCATTGATCCCTTGGAAGCTGTGAAAGCTGGGAAAGACACTTTTCAAAATTTGACGGGGGATTGCTCCAGTGTCCTTTCCTATCGTCTATTACCTCCTGGATCATATCGTGGAACATCCGGGGATTGTATACCGTGGGCTTCATTTTTCCCACCCAAAGATCAGAAGTCGCAAACAGCGGGCAGTCAACAGCATATTCCATAAAGTCACAGTAGGTTTTGGGCAGGTCAATCTGGTGGCTGCTCTTTATTGTTTCCAGCCATTCCTTTCCGACGGGCTGGGTGAATCCTAAAAGTTTTATTATTTCCAAAGCTGATAAATCATATTTCATTGATTTTATGCCCTCCTGTCAATCTGTAATTCCCTGTAATGCGAACAGCTCTTTTGCAGAATTACGGTAAGGAATGAATCCCCAGTTTGTCCCGGCAGCAGTTTTTTCTAAAAATCTGTGGGCGTAAATTGCTGCCGCCCCTGCTGCGTCTGTAAGGACGCTTTCATCTGCATCAAATTCAGGATGATGCAGACCGGCAATAATCCCCTTTTCTGGGTTGGAGATTCCATAATGGATATAAACAGCGGGATAACGTGCGGCTAACGTTGCAAAGGTTTCTGAAACCATAGAGGGGAGGTCTTCTGTCACCCTTTCCCCGAAAACAGGCTGAAAAATATCCCTTGCCAGCTCTGCACAAGCCGGATGGTTCCGCAGGGGAAGAAAGGGCGCAGAAGCGTTTCCTTCTGCCTGACAGCCGTATGCCGACGATATTTCCTGGACTGTCCGGTCAATCTCCTTCTGGATAGGGAAGCCAACCTGATCACAGTCGAAAAACCGGGCTGTCCCCCCAAATGTTAAAGTTTGAGGAATTACATTGTTTGTATTGCCGGATTGTACCTGGGTAACGGACAGCGTTACAGGCAAAAAGGGACTGTAACGGGAGGGGATTCTCTGGAGGGCGGAATGGATTGCTGTAAAACAGTCAATGGGGCTGACGCTTAAATCAGGACGGGAACCATGCCCTCCTTTTCCGGCAAGGGAATAGTGGAAAAACAACGTCCCTGCCATAACAGCATCACGGTTTAACTGGATGGTTCCGGCAGGGGAAGGGGCGCAGTGCATCCCCCATACGCCGTCAATCCGCTGGCGGCGGTTTTCCAGGGCTTCCATCAGGCGGAGCAGGCATTTATTAAATGGAATTTCTTCGCTGCGTTCAATCAACAGGATTACATCCCCGCAAAGCTCCTTACGGGATTCCTGTAGGACTTTTGCCGCTGTAAGCAGAACCGCTGAATGGACATCATGTCCGCAGGCGTGGCATACGCCAGGGTTCAGGCTGGTACAGGTGCGGGGGTTTCTGGAATGGGGCTGTTCCTCTACTGGAAGCGCGTCACAGTCTGCCCTCATCAACAGCGCCGGGGCAGGGTCTGAGAAGGGGGCTTTTTCCCCATGGATACAGGCTAAAATCCCGCCGTCTGGGATGATTTCAGGCTGGATGCCTATGGATTGCAGGGATTCCGCCAAATACTGGATCGTTTGGGTTTCCTGCCCGCTCAGCTCCGGGTAACAATGGAGATGCCGCCGGATTGACAGGAGAAAGGGTTCTTCTGCCCGGCAGCGGGTTAAAAGTTCAGATGGGGTCATTGTATTACCTCCTTGTTAATAATTATCTATTTTATGGAAGATAATCCTCCCAATTCTCAGAAATATCAGCAATCCGTGCCTGGACTGCGGTTTTCCAATGTTCTGTACTGGTGTTTCGCATCAAAATAAGGTCGTTTATTACTGCCAAAGCAGGGATATCACTTACCTGCCCGCGTCCGGCAAGCCACTGGTTCTATTTTTTCTGTGCAAATTCTAAATAAGGAAGCCCTTCCGCGTATTTTTCCAGTTTCCACATTCCAACCCCGTATACAGCGGCTTCGTCCATGCAGGAATAATACTGGGTTCCCATATATACTACATTGCCGGCACAGAAAAAATCTTCGTCCATTTTACCGGACTGGAGGAAAAATGAAAGCATTTTTTCCTCTGTCAATGAATCTAAATAGGGAACCACCCACTGTTTTACTGCCAATACAACTTCATCCCACACTTTTTCAAAATGATCCAGCTTATAATAATATTGGTAAGGCGGCTGTTCCGGGATAATGCAGTTCCAGCTTAAATGGGTTTCAATCTGTTCCCGCATTGTCCGCCACAGCCGGCCGCTGTCAGCATGAAGCCCTATAAAGGGTGCTGGGCGATAGTAGACCAAAAATTCCGGTTCTAAATGATACCCATCTGTTCTGAAACCGAACTCGTCGATCAGCACTCCATGTACCCTTATCAGCCGGGTTTTGGAATGGGGATGGGGTTGGAAACCGTAAGGTTTCAATAGTTCCTTTATCCGCTTCCGTACCAGGCGGACAGCATCTTTTTTCAGGATTTTATCATGATCCATTTTTAGAATCTCCTTTATATTAAAAAAGGCGGTGAATGGAAGGAATTTCCACGCACCGCCTGATAATTCAGAACACTGATATAATTAGTTTGCCCTTTTCGCTTTCATCCCATAAGCGGAAACCGCCTTGGCAATCGCGCAGGTAATAACCCCTGCAAGAACTGCTTCCAAAATGCCGTTGGTAGCGATAGTGGTTCCAATCAGGCCCATCAAAAGCTCATGGCCAACGCCTATGGCTTCTGCATACGCTTCGCCAAAGAAAACATAAATGCCGCCAAGAACCATCAAAGTATGTGCAATCGTTGCCGCAACCGAGGACACTGTGTAAGCAATAAAGCCCTTTGTTTTGTCAACTTTCAGCAGAGCTTTTGACAAAAGCCCCGCAATCACACCAAGCAAAATACGGGGGACAAAGCAAATCACCACGCTCCAGAAATTGCCAGGGGCATAAGCGGGCGTAAAGCAGAAAGCGGTAATTGGCGTAGGGGGCATAAAAGTCCATACCAGGAAACTAAGCAAACCGAAAACAAACCCCATAAAAGCGCCTGCCCCTGTTCCCATTACAACAGCGGCGATAACAACTGGAATATGTGCCAACGTTGCCACCAAGGGCCCAATGGGAAGGGAACCAAGCGGGGTAAATGCCATAATGAGTTCAATCGCCACAAGAAAGGATAGCTGTACCATGGTACGAATGTTTTGCTTCTGCATAAAAAACCTCCTGCTGCTGTTCCGTCGGATACAGCGCAATTTTTTGTAAAACAGGGAGGGCTTTTGAAAAGGGCTGCCTTTAAACGTCCGGCGTGCGGGTCTGCTCTATAAATGGATGCTGCCGTCCCAAAAACGAACAGCTCCAGGCAGGCTATTGCCAGAGATTCTAAACAGGCTCTAAGGACACGCTCCCAGTTTCCAACCTAATTATAGCGATATCCGGGGCGGGTTGCAAGAGGTTTTTCTTTTATTTAAGGAAATCAATTTTAATTACAGTTTTTTCTTGTTTCAGTTGTAAAAAATCGTCACTTTTTACATCCTTTTATTCCCGACAAATTTCCTCCAGGCTTTGGACAAACTCCTCCCTGCAAACAGCGCTGGACGCCCAGACTGGAATTGGATGCTCATAGGTAAAGGTTTCTCCATCAAAAGAACCAAATGCCCCGCCAGCTTCCTGAATAATAAACGTTGCAGCGGCATAATCCCAGGGGGACAGGCGGAATTCATAAAACATTTCTGTCCGTCCGGCTGCTACCGAACACAGATCCAATGCCGCAGACCCGGAACGCCTTAAATCACCACAGCGGGCTAAAAACAATTTACCAGCACGCATAGTTTTTTCTGCGGCCTCCGGGTAATAGGGAGACGCCCCCATATTGACCAGCCCCAGGGAGAATTTCCGTTCTGAAACATGGATGGGGCTTTCATTACAGAACGCGCCCTGTCCCTTTTCAGCGTGGAAAAGCTCATTGGTATACGGATTCAGCACCATTCCCAGCACAGGCTCCCCCTGATACAGAAGCCCAACGGAAATCGCACTGCTCCGGCAATGGTGGAAAAAGTTGGTTGTCCCGTCTATGGGATCAATAATAAATGTATAGTCCGGCCCAAGGTGGTTTTCCTCTTTTTCTTCCGCAAAGTATACTGCCCCTGGAAGAATCTTTTCAAACTCCTCCATGAGATAGCTTTGAACCGCTGTATCTGCATCCGTTACAAAATTTGCGTGACCTCCTTTATCGTGGACTGCTGCGTCCGCCATTGAAAGCATGAGGTTTCCTGCTTTTAGAAGGATGCCTTTAAATTCTTTGTACATAGCTGGTCGTTCCTTTCTTTATTTCCTTAATTACAAGGTAATCTGTTCTAGGTACGCCATCATCCGCAAACCGTTGGTTTGCTGGATGGCTGAAGGCGAAAACTTGGAGGTTTTGTCCAACTCTGCGGAGTTGGACGAAGCGGAAGAAAGCCCGCTTAATGGGGCTGCTCCCACGAAGCTGGTTCCAATCCCAGTCTTGTACCTCCCCCTGAGCAATTCCAGCGGGCTTTTGATTTTAAATACTGACGAAGTGGTTAGCTATCAGCTTCTAAGGCAAGGTTTAAGCTATCTTTAAGCCTGCTGGGGTATTTCGCGCCTGCGGGCGCGACCAGGGGGCTTTT
>CAOJXI010000178.1 GCA_948465665.1 uncultured Clostridia bacterium
GCAGCCCCATTATGGCGGGCTTCTTCCTCTTCGTCCAACGTCGCAACGTTGGACAGAACCTCCAAGTTTCCTCTTGCAGCCATCCAGCAAACCAACGGTTTGCGGATGATGGCGTACCTAATACCGATAACCATAAAATAAAAGTAAAAAGGAGCAGAAACATGAATCATTTTAACAGCCTTTCCGACAGTTTCACTTTATCTAACGGGGTAAAAATCCCCTGTATCGGGTTTGGCACTTTTAAAACACCGAATGGGGATGTCTGCATCCAGTCGGTTAAAGATGCAATCCAATGCGGCTACCGGCATATTGATACCGCGTCAGCCTATGGGAATGAGGCAAGCGTCGGGCAGGCTATCCGAGAGTGCGGCGTTCCAAGAGAGGAACTTTTTATTACCAGTAAGCTTTTCAATCCTGACCAGGGGTATGAATCCACTTTGGAGGCTTTCGATATCTCTATGAAGCTTTTGGGATTGGATTATCTTGATCTCTATTTGATCCATTGGCCCATATCCCAGCCCTGCCATGCGGAAGATTGGAAGGAGCAGAATATTGCAACCTGGAAAGCCTTTGAAAAGCTTTATAAAGAGGGACGCATACGCGCTATAGGGTTGAGCAATTTTATTGGGCACCATATCCAAAACCTTTTGGATCACTGTGAAATCGCCCCTATGGTAGACCAGTTGGAAATCCATCCAGGGTATGACCAGGCGGATACTGTGGCATTTTGTAAAGAACATGATATACTGCCGGAGTCCTGGGGGCCTCTCTGCCAGGGGAAAGCCTTTGGGCATCCTGTTTTGGAAAAGATGGCTGAAAAATACCAACATTCTGTTTCCCAGATATGCGTCAGGTGGTGCTTGCAGCAGGGAGTCCTTCCCCTGCCTAAATCTGTCCATGCGGATAGGATTGCCCAAAATGCGCAGGCGTTTGATTTTTCCATCAGTGCAGAGGATATGAAAGCAATCGCAGAGATTGAAGGTATTGGCCGCTGTGGAAGGCATCCTGACAGCATTGACGATATGTTGAAACTGTTTGGGCCTGCTCCATGGCAGACCTGGAAGCAGGATAGACAGAATTTATTGAAGTCAGTGGGTAAATAGTTTTTCCTTCCTGCCAGGGGGCGGCGTTGTTTACAGCGCTGCCCTTTGGCTCTAATTTATGCCTGTATGTTGGCGACCATAGGGGGATATAGAATGACCTTTAGCCGAAAGATCAAAAGATGCCTTCCCATTGGACTGCAAAAATTTTTGTCAGATACTATCCGGTTTTTCCGGGAGCTTCGCTTTTTAAGGGAAGACCTGGAGAAATCCCGCAGCCTGAAAAATGAAATCGTTCTTTCCCGCAGTGCAGCCCAAAGAATCTGGTATTTTGCCGTCCCGCTCCATTCCAATTTAGGAGATCAGGCGCAAAGTATCTGTATTCGGGAATGGTTGGAATATCATTTTCCAAACGCGGTTATTCTTGCAGTTCCAACACGGACGTTTCTGCGGGCGCGGTTCCTGTTTTTCCGATGGATAGGGAACACAATTCAGCCAAACGACTATATTGTTTTCCAAAGCGGGTATACCATGACGGATTTCCACCCTGATGAAAAACTTCGACGGTTGGTTTTAGGGAAGTACCGCCAAAACCCCACACTGATTTTTCCGCAAACCATTCTGTTCCAGTCGGAAAAGTTCAAAAACCGTTCAGCGGAAATTCTCCGCCAATGCCCCAAGCTTCTCCTTCTGGCAAGGGATAAAGTTTCCTTAAAAGAAGCTGAATCCCTCTGTCCTGGCCGCGCTGCTTATTGGCCTGATATGGTGTCCTCATGGATTGGACGTTATTCTTTCAGCGGGGAACATAAGGGGATTTTATTTTGTGTCCGGCAGGATGGGGAAAGTTTGCTTTCTGCCGATAACCGCGAAAATATTTTCCAGCTTTTAGAAACCTTTGCCCCTGTGGAATTGTGCGGGACAGAAGCAGATTCCCAACTGCAAAACCCAAAGGCGGAAATTCAAAGCCTTATCTTTCGCTTTTCCCGCGCCAAACTAATTGTTACAGACCGGTATCACGGAATGTTATTTGCGCTGGCGGCGGGCGTTCCCGTAATCGCCCTGCCTGTCAATGGCCATAAAGTCTTCAGCGGTGCTCAAGAACTTGCAACCCTCTATCCTGGATATGTCCAAACCGCTGCAAATGAAAAGCAGCTTCAGGAGCAGGTACAAAAATTATTAAACTCACAACTTCCCCTCCTGCAAAAGCGGGAAACATTTTTTCAGGATTTGGAATTTCTGGCAAAGAACTACTTCTGATTTTGGGCAAAAACGTGTTCCAGATCCGCAATAATTTTGCCCCAATCCTCCACTATATAAAAAAGAGGGCAAAATTCTAAAAAATTCCGCTGGTTTTTTCCTAAAAGTATATTGACCGGTTTTCCATGGGCGTGTAGAATAAAACAGTACCGTTTTTATAACATAGACTGCAAAGCAGGCTCATATGGTTTAACAAAAACCAGCAAGAAGTCCCCCACTTCTAAAGTGGCGGGATGAATTGCGTCCCTTTTCCACCAGTTGACCAAGAGAGAAAACAGCGTTATACTAAAATCAGTCAGAAAATAAAGAGTTTTTGTCTGTTTACAGCAGTCGGACATTCTGTTGATGTAATAAAAAACAAATGGAAAGTCAAGGAGAAAAGCATTGAATAAAGCCTACAAATTCAGAATATATCCGACTGCGGAACAGTGCATCATGCTTGGGAAAACCTTCGGGTGTGTACGGTTCATTTATAACCAAATGCTTTCGGATAAAATTAAGTATTACAAAGAAACTAAACAAAAACTAAATAACACTCCGGCACAGTACAAAAAAGAATACGAGTGGCTGAAGGAAGTTGACAGTCTTGCCTTGGCTAACGCACAACTGAACCTGCAAAGGGCGTATCAAAACTTTTTCAGGAATCCAAAAGCAGGTTATCCAAAATTCAAGTCCAAAAAAAGCAGCCGCAGAAGCTACACAACAAATTGCGTAAACGGAAATATATTCATTGAAAACGGGTGTATCAAGCTGCCTAAAATCGGACTTGTGAAAATGAAACAGCACAGACAAATTCCATCTGGTTATATACTGAAATCCGTAACGGTAAGTCAAAATCCAAGCGGGAAGTATGAGGCAAGCGTTTTGTTTGAGTACGAAAACCAAGTACAGGAGCAAGCGCCGCAAAGCTTCTTAGGATTAGACTATTCCATGCACGGGCTGTATAAGGACAGCAGCGGAAGGGAAGCGCAATACCCAGGATATTACCGGCAGGCAGAAAAGAAACTGAAGCGGGAACAGAGAAAACTTTCCAAAATGGAAAAGGGTTCCAAGAATCGAAATAAGCAGCGAATCAAAACGGCAAAACTGCATGAGAAAGTTTCAAACCAGCGAAAAGACTTCTTACATAAGCAGTCGCGGCAGATAGCCAACGCCTATGACTGCGTATGTATAGAAGATTTGGATATGAAAGGTATGTCGCAGAGTTTACACTTTGGAAAATCCATATCCGATAACGGCTGGGGAATGTTTACAGTGTTCTTAAAGTACAAATTAGAAGAACAGGGCAAAAAGCTTGTAAAAGTAGGGAAATTCTTTGCAAGCAGCCAACTTTGTTGCTGCTGCGGTTATAAAAATCCCAGTATAAAGGATTTGGCGATTCGAGCCTGGGAATGTCCCAAGTGCGGTGCCTGTCACGACAGGGATGTAAATGCTGCGGTCAATATCAGAAACGAAGGTATGCGGCTAGTGACCGCATAATTCATCTTAGAACCGTGGGGCACACGGGGATAGCTCGCTTATGCTTAGTACACTGGTACTATCGAACGAGAACCATCTGCCTGCTCTCACAGGTAGAAGCCCCCTCTTTAAGCGGGGGAGGATGTCACTGAAGCGGATAGAATTTCGTTCTTTGAATCCGGCGGCCTTGTCCGTTGGGAAAGAAGCTTTATGGAGGAGAGGAAATGATGAATCACAGCTTTTATAATGGAAGATTTAGAAAATGGGTTAAAGGAGGAATTGCTTTATTTTTGGCAGTTTCAATTATGCTGGCTGCCGGATGTTCCCCAAACGAAACAGCAGTTCCAGCTAATGTAAATATAGACTCCGATGTACATATTTCTTTGGGACAAAGTGAATCACAGTCTTCACTGGCGGGTACGGAAACAGAGGAAAATATTTCAGATACTTTAGTGATTACAACTTCCACCAATCAATTTGCATCCGGGAAAAAAATTGTTGTGAAACCAGTTCCCAGTTCAAGCAGCACCCCTTCCAGCAAGCCTGCAACAATTAAAGTAATTCCAGCTTCTGGAACACCGTCAAACAATGGAAAGACCTCATCTTCCTCCCGGATAGCTGTTCCCAATGAGCTTAGGGGGATCTGGATTTCCTATCTGGACTTTAATACCCTTTTGAAAAACAAGAATTCCAGCACCTTTCAGGCTAATATTGCCAATGCCTTTGATAAAATTTCCGCTTTGGGGCTGAATACAGTCTTTGTACAGGTACGCCCTTATGGAGACGCGCTTTACAAATCTAAATATTTCCCCTGGTCTCATACCATTACCGGAACAGAGGGGAATGATCCCGGTTTCGATCCTTTATCTATTATGATAAAGGAAGCCCATCAGAGAGGGCTCAGGGTGGAAGCCTGGATTAACCCATACCGCATCCGCAGCGGCAATTCTTCCGTTTCCCTATGCGCTTCTAATCCTGCCTATAAATGGATGCAGCAGGGGGACAGCGCGGTTATTAAGTACAATGGTGTAATCTCTTACAATCCTGCCAGCGAAAAGGCGCAGCAACTGATTGTTGATGGTGTGGCAGAAATTATAGAAGGTTATGATGTGGATGGAATTCACTTTGACGATTATTTTTATCCCACTACTGACGCTGCATTTGACCAATCCAGCTATAATGCTTATAAAAAGTCAGGCGGAACCCTCAGCCTTGCCCAATGGAGGCGGCAGAATGTGGATTCTTTGATAAAGAAAGTTTATAAAAAAGTTAAAGAGATTGATTCAACGGTTCAGTTTGGCGTCAGCCCCCAGGGGAACAATGACAACAACCTGAACGGTCAATATGTGGATGTATCTAAATGGCTTACAGGCACCGGATATGTAGATTATATCTGTCCTCAGATATATTTTGGATACCAGAACGGGACGCTGCCTTATGCACAGACTGCCAGTCAATGGGACAACATGATTTCATCCTCTGGTGTGAAACTTTATATTGGCCTTGCTGCTTATAAACTGGGAGCAGTTGACAACTGGGCGGGCAATGGGAAGAACGAATGGGTTTCCACCAGCAACCTGCTTTCCCGCATGGTTCAGACAGGCCGGCAACAAAGCCATTATGGAGGATTTATCCTCTTCCGCTATGACTCCCTCTTTTCCCTTGACAATTCCCAAATCCAAAAGGAAAAACAGAACCTTACTGCAATTTTGAAATAAGCTAATGTTTTCCCGTAATTTTATGATTTGCCGCTTTCGGTACGCCATCATCGCAAACTTAAAAGTTTGCTGGATGGCTGCAAGAGGAAACTTTCAGCTCTGTCCAACTCTGCGGAGTTGGACGAAGCGGAAGAAAGCCCGTTTAATGGGGTTGCCCCAACAAAGCTGGTTCTAGCCCCAATCTTGTACCACCCCCTTAGCAATTCCAGCGGGCTTTTGATTTTGAATACTGACGAAGCGGTTAATTATCGTTTCTTAGGCAAGATTTCTATTATCTTTAAGCCTGCTGGGGTATTTCGCGCCTGCGGGCGCGACCAGGGGGCT
>CAOJXI010000179.1 GCA_948465665.1 uncultured Clostridia bacterium
CAGCCCCATTATGGCGGGCTTTCTTCCGCTTCGTCCAACTCCGCAGAGTTGGACAAAACCTCCAAGTTTTCGCTTTCAGCCATCCAGCAAACCAACGGTTTGCGGATGATGGCGTACCTAGACCGATAACCTTACAATTTGGGAACAAAAAATCCTCGAACCCATTAATAAATGAAATTGTCAGTAAAAGGGGTGTATTTATGCTAAGTGTCTGTTTACCGGGCACAGGGGGATTTATGCCGCTGGTTGACCGGTGGCTGACCTGCTGCTGGATTGAATACCAGGGGCACGCAATTCTAATTGACTGCGGGGAGGGAACCCAGCTTGCCCTAAAAAAAGCCGGATTGCATCTCAGCCGTTTAGATATGGTGTTCATCACGCATTTTCACGCTGATCATGTGGCTGGATTGGCGGGTATGCTGCTTTCCCTTGGCAATTCGGGCAGGGGTGAACAGAATCCGCTGACCATTGCAGGGCCGCCTGGTTTATGTAAAATCATACCGGCGCTTTTAGTAATTGCCCCTTTGCCTTATCCGGTGCATTTAATAGAGCTTTCGCCGGGCGACATGATTCCAGGGTATGGAGATTTGGCAGTAACTTGTATGGCGCTGAAACATCGAGTTACTTGTTATGGTTATCGGGTTGACCTCAAGCGCAAGCCGGTATTTTCCCCAGAGAAAGCGGAAGCGCTGGAAGTTCCAAAACAATTTTGGAAAAAACTTCACAATGGGGAGACAGTGGAACTTTCTGATGGCAGGATGATCCATTCTGAAGATGTGATTGAGCGGGCGCGTAAACCGATTTCGGTTTCCTATTGTACAGACACACTGCCCATACCGGAGATTGCAGATTTTGCCAAAGGGGTAGATTTGATGGTTGCAGAGGGAATGTATGGGGACGACAGTATGGCGGAAAAGGTCGCAGAAAAGAAACATAGCTTATATTCCCAAAGCGCGCGTCTGGCAAAGGAAGCGGGAGCAAAAAGATTATGGCTGACACATTTCAGCCCAGCAATGCAGAACCCGGAAGAATATCTGGAAAGCGCAAGAATGATTTTTCCGAATACGGAAGCAGGAAAAGACGGGATAAAAATAGAGTTGGAAGGGGAAGAATAGAGCCGATATGCAGGGGATTCGTATCAAACGGTAACAAAAGGGAAACGGGTTCAGAGGGCATTTACCAAAAGCCTGCTGAACCCGTTTGTGTTTTTCTTCAGGCAATAAAGAGGATGAAGTTCTTTAATATGCCTTTTTTCTGATTTTCAACAGTAAAAGAACCAAACAAATACCTGTCAAGATATGGCCTATTCCTGCAATTCCTGAAATAGAGGCATCCATACCAGACGTTAATTCAGTTCCCCATACCTGTGCCAGCCCCCTTAAAAGAAAACCGATACTGGTAATGTTCAGCCCTGCCTGATAAACCGCCAGAAGCTTGCCGGTGTTCTTATCGGAAAAGGAAAAAACTTTTTCTGCCAGCATTAGCGCAAGAAAGAAAAACATCCCTAACAAAAAATAATGGGTATGTATGAAAGACAAATTTGTCCTTCCTGAAAAATGGCTGAATTTTGTAAATTCCCTGTAAAAGACCCCGAATATCATAGCAATGACCGCATAGACCAAAGCCAAATTAGCATAACGCTTAACCACAACAGTACCTCCTGATTAATCTTTTTTGCTTGAGCGTTCTCTTTTGTAAAGCTGCTGGCACATTAAAACAACCCATACATAAGCAAGTGTTTTGGGAATCATAAGGATACCTATAATCGGGAAAACCCCGCTGAACAGAACAACAGGCAGATAGAACCCAAAAGAGAGCGCAACCGCCAAGGGCATAAACCGGAATACACGGTCATTTGTTTTTCGGGATTCCTGTGCAAAAATGGCTATTATGATAATCCCCATAATGGCGAAAGGCACATTGCGGAGGATTCCAAACAAAAGCGGCTGACGGTAGACAAGCCATTGGTTTTGTGGAAGCAGGCAGAGTGCAACGCGCAAAACGGACAGCCCCCACATGATTCCAGTGAGGTTCATCCTGTCTTTCACCTGGTAATATTCACGCCAGATATAGTATAGGATTAAGTAAAAGACAGTCATTGTAATAGAAGTAATGAATTTTCCAATTCCAAGCGCGGCTGCATTTGCTTCCAAGCCGGTCGTCCAAAGGGCATAGCAGCGGGGAACCAAATGGAAAGCGTCTCCCGCTCCAAGCAATGCGGCCATAAGTCCGGTTTTCTTTACCAGGGGACTTTGTCCCTTTATCAGCATAGCAAGCCCTGCTATAAGTGCAAAGCAAAGATACAATATGTCAAAAGTAGTTTCTGCGATTGCCTGCGGCATCATTATTTCACCCCTCCGTTTAATAAACAATACGTTTAACGATTTCAATAAAGAAAGAAACATTGGGGGTTTCTTCCTTCAGCAGCATCAGCATATTCATCATAATAAAGCGGGCAAAGCGTTTTGGGGTAAACGTTTCACTCCAGATGTCAGTGCGGATATTTACATCCTGTTCCATCCGCTGGACTAAAAATGACTCCAATTCCGACTGCATGGAGGCCATACGCACCTGTCCTGATATTTCCATTGTTCCCAAGCTGCCCATAAGCTTTCCAGCGGATTGGTCTATTCGTTCTTTTAGGAAAAAAAAGATTTCCTGGAGCTGTTCCCAAAAGGTTCCGGCGGAAATTTCGGTTTTCATTTCACACAGCGCTTTTTTCCAATATTCCTCAGTTAAGGCAAATAAAATTTCATCTTTACCGGAAAAATAATTATATACCGTTCCGGCTGCCACCCCGGCCTTTTGGGCAATCAAACGGATATTTACTGCTTCTATGCCGTCTTTATCTGCAATTTCTCGGGACAGCTTCAGAAGTCTGCCGCGCAGGGCACTGTCCTTTCTTTTCATTGAATCCCTCCTTTTTATTATTATATGAACTTGTTCATTTATATGATATCCAAGATGTTTAGATTTGTCAATCCCTATTTGAACGTGTTCATAAATAATTATGAGCTTGAGGTAATTTTCTTCTAAATTGCAGAGCTTTCGGTCTTAGGTACGCCATCATCCGCAAACCGTTGGTTTGCTGGATGGCTGCAAGAGGAAACTTACAGCTTCGTCAAACTCTGGCGGGCTGAGTTCAGCAGAGCTGCACAACCCCCTGGACCCGAAACCTTTTTAATCCGTCCCAGCTTGCGGTTATCTTAGCTTTCCCCTGCAAATTAGTTTTATCAAATCTTTCAATAATGTTTCAGTACCGCTTCACTTTCCCTTCACACATCCAGCTATAAATTGTGTATAATATAACTTAACAGCACTTCAAATCAGCAAGGGAAGGATGAGCGCAATGTACCGGCTGTTAATTGTAGACGACGAAGAAGGAATTCGAGAGGTCATCAAAAAATATGCAATTTTCGAGGGTTATGAAGTAGACGAAGCATCTGACGGGATGGAAGTCATACAAATTTGTAAACAAAAGACATTTGACCTAATAATAATGGATATCATGATGCCGGAGCTGGACGGATTTTCGGCGTGCCGAGAAATACGGCGTTTTTGTACAACGCCAATCATCATGCTTTCGGCGCGGGGGGAGGAATATGATAAAATCCATGGTTTTGAATTAGGGATAGATGATTATGTAGTCAAACCTTTTTCGCCAAAAGAGTTAATGATGCGTGTTGCAGCAGTCATCAAGCGCAGCAAAGCGCAGGAAACCCAACTGCAAAAGGAAATTCTAACTTTTGAAGGGTTAAAGGTAGACTTCACTGGCCGTCTGGTCTATGTCAACGGGCAGAAAGTAGATATGTCACCCAAAGAATACGATCTTTTTTTCTACCTGGTAAAAAACCGTGGAATAGCACTAACAAGGGAAAAGCTAATCAGCGACGTATGGGGGTATGATTTTTTTGGAGATGACAGGACATTGGACACCCATATAAAGCTGCTTAGAAAAAGCTTGGGAGAATACAGTAAATTTATTGTAACTCTGCGGGGAGTGGGGTATCGTTTTGAAGGATAAACGTCAAAAACCGGGCAGGAAGCTTAGTATTAAATGGAAGCTGTTTGGATGGCTGGCGTTATTCTGCGGGCTGATGCTGGCCCTACTGTGGACGTTCCAGGTAGTATTTTTAGACAGCTTTTATAAAATTATAAAAACACAGTCTTTGCGTTCCTCAGGGGATGCCATTGTCCGTAACATTGACAGCGAAGATTTGGATAAACTGGTAAACCGCATTGTATTTCAAAATAACATCAGCGTTCGGATTGTCAACCAGGACGGCGGGGATGTTCTTAGTGAAAGCCAGAATATAGGAAAATTTTGGGCCCTGCCTGCTGAAGAAACACAGTTGTTTTACCAAAGGGCTGAGGAAAACGGCGGGAGCCTTTTTGAAACCTTTTCCAAAGAATCCTTTAAATTTTCCGACACGGACGATCACCGCCGGTTTGTGGGAAAACTTCCCCCGCAAACTGAATTTATGAGCGAAACGATGATTTATGTCCGTTTGGTGGACAAGGCGGACGGTTCTAAATTAATGGTTATGGTTCACTCTACCATTACGCCAATTCATTCTACTGTGGAAACGCTTCGGGTTCAGCTTGTTTGTATTACCCTTATTATGCTGGTGCTTTCCCTGACGCTCGCTTTCTTGATTTCACGTAGAATTTCCCAGCCCATTATCCAGATTAACCAAACCGCAAAGCTTTTGGCAAAAGGCGTTTATGATGTGAATTTTGCCGGAAGCGATTTTCTGGAGATCGGCGAACTGAGCGACACCCTCAATTATGCTGCTGTCGAACTGTCTAAAGTAGAAGCTCTACGCCGGGAACTGATTGCTAACATTTCCCATGACCTGCGTACCCCTTTAACCATGATTACCGGCTATGCTGAAGTAATGCGCGACCTCCCCGGCGAAAATACCCCCGAAAATGTCCAAATTATTATTGACGAAGCAAAGCGGCTTTCCGTTTTAGTAAATGATATTTTAGACCTTTCTAAACTCCAATCCGGCGTTTTATCACTGACACCTTCTGTATTTAACCTTACACAGAATATTAGGGACATTTTAACCCGCTACTCCAAACTTACCGAACAGGATGGATTCCATATCAAATTTATCTGCGGCGGTAATGTTTTTGTCAATGCTGACCAGGTCAAAATGAACCAGGTGGTTTATAATCTGATTAATAATGCTATCAACTATGCCGGTTCTGATAAACAGGTTACAGTTTGCCAAAGCACCTATGACCATAAGGTGAAAATTGAAGTGATCGATTCCGGCGCGGGGATTCCAGAGGAACAACTGCCCTATATTTGGGATAGATATTATAAGGTCGATAAAAAACATAAACGGGCTGCTGTGGGAACTGGATTGGGATTGTCTATTGTGAAAACTATTTTGGATATGCACCACGCTAATTATTCTGTTATCAGTTCTGTAGGACAGGGAAGTATTTTTTGGTTTGAATTGGAGATTGTGGAACCTCCTGTTTTGACAACAGAAGAGGATAAGATATAAAGCCAATTTGCGGGGATAAGCTAAGATAACCGCAAGCTGGGGCGGATTAAAAAGGTTTCGGGTCCAGGGGGCTTTCCTCAAAAGCCCCCTGGTCGCGCCCGCAGGCGCGAAATACCCCAGCAGGCTGGAAGCAAACGGAAACCTTGCCTAAGAGACGATAGCTAACCGTTTCGTCAGTATTTAAAATCAAAAGCCCGCTGGTATTGCTCAGGGCGTGAGATAAGATTGGGACTGGAACCAGCTTAGGGCGGGCAGCCCCATTATGGCGGGCTT